>NZ_PCOB01000005.1:0-282547 GCF_002975115.1 Bacillus sp. MYb78 | reverse complement strand
ATTAAGAAGAAAATCTAAGCCAGTAATAGGGCTTAAATATTAATATACGAGGAGGTTTAATAATGTCTGAAACTATTGGTAGTCGTATTAAAGAGGTTCGTAAATCTTTAAAAATGAAACAAAATGAACTTGCAGATGCTGTCGGTGTAAACTACACAATGATTTCGCTATATGAATCAAATAAACGTGAACCTAGTAGGGAAACGGTAGAAAATATAGCTCGTGTTACAAACGTTTCCGCTGATTATATTATGGGGCTTTCAAAGCATAAAACTTTTGATGAAGAAACATCAAAAAAAATAACAGATGATGTTGAAGATATCATGAAACGTATTAATCAGCTTCCTGCTGATAAACGAAGCAAAATTATAAATATGATCAATGATCTATAAAAAAAGAACTTGGCAGATTAACTTCCACCAAGTTCTTTTTTTATTTTGATTATTTTTTCAATTGCATCTTGATCTCCTTTATATGCAAGTTCAACTAACTCACTTATTTTTTCTTTAACATCTACTCCTACTGTTTTTAGCATCAAAACCCCTCCTTTTTATATTGGTAAAAATTTACGGTTGTTTTTTTGTACATGCACATATAATCAACCAAGCCTAGAAAGCACGAAAGACGTCGCCATTTGGCAACGTCTCCCATTTATTCCTATTAAACTCAAGATCCTCCGGGTTCTGAGCTCATATATTGTACATATTCGTTATTTGTTTGCTTACTAACAGCTTGGTCTTTCTCCAATACCCCTGTGTTTAATACTAGTGCGAACGCACCGACAACACTTAACAATAGTATACCAACTTTTCTCATACTCTCTCGACCTCTCCCTGCTTATTTTTTAACAATTGAATTGTACGTCGTACCGCTTTAGCATAATGGTAGTTTGCAACCCGCTCAAAGCGTATAAGAGCCTTTTCCAAGCCCTCTAAATCTTCATTTATCCTAGCAATGTAGTAATCAGTAAACGGTGAACTACCACGTTCTTTAACTAAATTATATATCATTTCTAACCCTTTTTCCTTATCTTCATACAATCCTATATAGTAACCTAATTCTGAAGTATCAATGTAATCGAAATTAATTTTGTCTAAATTAAAACCAAATTCGATATATAAGTAATTTAGCGTAGTATTAAAAGCTTTATACTTTCTGCTTTCGCGAGATACTCCATGTTTATCTAGGTAGGCGATACTATCCGAAATCCACTTCTCAGCAAGGAATTTGTCATCAAACATATAACTTTCGCCAATGCAACACATACTAGTCGTATAAATTAGTGGGACATTGTTAGCCTCTTTTAGTAACTTTTCACATTTTTGACGACATAATTCTAAATTATCATCAAACAAATTAACATATGCCATCCTTTCATCGAAAAACATTGTTAACCAATTGTTTATAAAGTTATCATGAACCTCAATTAGATTTTTTTCCACCTTATCCATATACGGATTCATCGCTCTTATATTGAAGGTGTCATGCATAGACAAAGCGTATAATATATTGATTACTACTTGGAGTTCTGCATCACTTGAGAATAACTGTTCATCCATATCTTCAATTAATGGTTGTCCTTTTTTTATGTTTTGATTACGTTTATTGAATAACTCATACACTCGAATATATTTATTTAATAAACGATCTCCTTGATGGATTTTCACCAAATCTGCTATTACATCATACTCACCAGTACCTTGACAATAAACCAAAGATTTACGAACATTAAGATCATTTTGAGAAAGTTTAATAAATTTCCGTATCACTTCTTGCCGTTCTTCTAAATTTTCATAGACAACATCCATAATTTTCATAAATGCGTCTAATTTCATTTCAGCTGTTTTACCAGTTACAATTCCGTCAGTAATAACAGAACGATCCACACCGACTTTCTTTGCCAATGGACGAACCTTAAATCCTTTATCATCCATATCTTGCTTTATCTTCTTCATTAGTTCTTTCATCAAATTGTGCTTAAATTCTTTTTGTAGATGTTTTTTAGAATTTTTTATCGTCCTTTCTTTTAACTCCTTCACAAACTTACTTCCCCCTTCTCCGAACATAAACTTTCCATCCTAACAATTTTTTCAATAAGGAACATTGCGTAAATGTGATATACTAAGATGGACTCATACGAGGCAAGTGTTTCCTAAGTGCTAGTTAGGGAACGGTTCGAGAGGAGGTGTGAGAGTCCCTCTCAAACACGCTTCTATGGGTCTCTATTTATGTTCAATAATATTATTTTGTTAATTTCATAAACTTTCGAAACTGCAAATTCTCTTCCATAATTGGATATACGCACCCAATATAACACAATTATCTTTAAAATAATTATCTTTTTTGATTTTTTCAACAATTGTTTCTCTAAAATGACAATTGTTTCCCATTCCCCCATTGTTTTGCTATTATATTTTAATTTTAAGGGTGAAAAACCAGCCATTATGAAAAATTAAAACCCATCCAATCATTGATTTCTGTCTATTCCCCAAAAATCCCCTTCTATTTTTTATCAATATTAACGGATAGCACTATATGATAATATAAAAGTATCCTTTCTGTTTTAATCAATATGATGGTTTAATAATAATTGAGTTCCCTTACTCTTCTGTTATTAAAAGTAAGATGGTTTAATTTCGTAGACATCCTTATTTGGATGTCTTTTTTTGTGTTTTATAGAAACTGCAATAATGCAATTTTGCATAATCACAAAAAAATACACCATGTACATAATAGAAGTAGTACAATAAAAAATGTGGATACATTCTATAAAGCAGATTCTCTTATTATTAAGAGCGTAATATGTCAATTGCACTAGTGACATAGCGTTTATCTAAATATTTACCTCGCTTCTTTTTTATTGTGTGTGCTAACAATCTGGATTTAAAGATGATTCTGTTTTATAGGGTGTGTTTACATCCCAATAAAAGAGGTACACCTCTATTTATTTAAAGAAATATTAAGCTGAAAGAAACGGCCCTTTCATATTGATTGTGCCTTTTCTTTTTTTATACACGCTGATATACTATCCATACAAGGACCTTTAGCTCAGTTGGTCAGAGCAGACGGCTCATAACCGTCCGGTCATAGGTTCAAATCCTATAAGGTCCATTTGGTTTTTAAACGTCATATGTTATAATCGAATTTCCATCACAAAACGTCTTAGTTGCTTCAAACTTCTAAGACTAGAATCCGTTGCATATTGTAGCGGATTCTTTTTATTGGACTGACTCCTTTTATTAACAAATGGCATAACATAAAATTAGCCGTTTACCAATTGTTATTTCTTCAAACTTAAATCCATTATTAAGATGTTCTCATTGGGACATCTTTTCTTTTGGTAACAAACAAGCTATAATCTATTCAATAAATTGAATTATCACTCTTTATATAAAGGAGGAACCCCTATGGTGATCTATAAAGATGACAAACGAGGTACATATTTCTTCGTAGTAAGAGTCCGTCAGTTTGATGGGACAACCAAGCAAGTAAAACGTCGTGGGTTTAAAACAAAAAAAGAAGCACGTGAAGCAGAAGCTAAAATGTTAGTTGAAAAAGAATCAAACTCCAATCTAACTTTTGAGCACGTTGCAGATAGTTATTTTAATTGGTATACGCAAAGGAGGAAACAATCTTCAATAAATACCATAAAAAATGCCATCTACAATCATTTAATGAAAGAATTTGGAAAAATGAAAATTGACTGTATCACACCTAGACATGTAATGGACTATCAAAACAAAATGATCAATGAATATTCTGCGGAATATTTAAAAAAATTCCACACTACACTCTCAGCAATATTTAATTTTGGAATAAAATTTCATGGTTTAACAACCAATCCAGCAAGAATTGCTGGAAATTTTCAAAAAGAATCAAAGAAAAGAATTAACTTTTGGGAATTCGAAGAATTTAAACAGTTTATCAGTGTGGTAGATGAGCCCATGTATAAAGCATTCTTTTCAACTCTTTATTATAGTGGAGCAAGAAAAGGCGAACTACTAGCTTTAACTTGGGAAGATATAAATTTCGAAGAAAAGACCATTAACATTCACAAAACTAAATACAATCGTCAAGTTACAGAACCAAAAACTAAAGCTTCTAATCGAATTATTATGTTACCTAACTTTGTAATGAATTTATTAAGAGGTATAAAAAAAGATGCTGCACTAACAGCACCAGTTAAAAATGATTATGTTGTTTTTGGTGAATTCTATGATAGTCTCGCCACAACTTCATTACATAAAAAATTCAACAACTATCTAAAGATTGCTATGGTTAAAGAGATTGTAATGCATGAGTTTAGACATTCTCATGCTTCTTATCTAATAAATAAAGGTGTTAGCCCGCTGGTTGTAGCCCAGCGATTAGGGCATTCTGATGTAGCAACAACTTTAAATACTTATAGCCATTTGTATCCTTCGAAGCAAGCAGAAGTAGTTGCGTTTATGGAAAAAGATTTGCTATAATTGTTACCAAACCGTTACCGATTAACTATAAACCGTTGATATTATAACTTTAGAAAAGACCCTGTTCGTCAATTCCTTTTCTATCTGTCTTATTTCACGCCTAATTTTTCTTTCACTTTCGCTGGAAGCTCGTCTTTCTTTACTTCTTCCCAAGCTGATACACCTTTTTTATCTGAGTGATATACGCGTAGGAATGCTTCTTTACGAAGATTTTTTTGAGCTGTAAATTCTAATTCTTTCTCTTTACCGTCTTTATCAAAGCCAGTCAACTTATATTCATAATCTTTAAATTTTTGACCATTATCAGCTTTACTATGAACTTCTTTTCCATCTACTGTAATTTGAACGTAGTACTCATCTTTACCCATACGGTTTAAATCACAACCAACTAACAAGCTTGCGAATACAACTAAAATACTAAATAGTGCAATGTATCTTTTCATTTCCTTCACCTCATATGTTTTTTCTTATATTCTTATCTTAAAGCCCAGAGCTTAAAGAAGAAATTCAAAAACATGACATGAACATTACACTTTTGTAAGATAATAATTATTTCTTCACTTTAGAAATTGTCATTCCATCACCAATTGGAACGAGTACAGATTCTAAATGCGGGTGGTTTGCTATCATTTCATTAAACTTCTTCATAACTTCTGTATAACGTTTTTGTTTCACACTCTCATCAGCTACACTACCGCCAATAACGTCTTTCACGCCAATTTCGCCACTTATCACGTAATTTCCTTATACCGTTTATTACGCCTTCTATTATGCCCTCAATTATAATCTCTATTACAAGATATCTTACTAAATTAATAATAGGTTTAATTACGTATCTCCTTATGAATTCAAGAATATCCTCCACCATATTTCCCTCCTTTTTTCAAAAAGGAAACTGCTACTCCTCCGCGTCCTTTTACGTCCAATTACAATTGCTGCCCTACTGCGGTATATATCAACAAAAATAATACGACAACAACATCCACAATAACGCTATTGAATTTGGAAGAAACTTCGGTAAATACTAATACTATAACATGGCTAAGAGAATTATTTTTCCACCTATATTCGGAGATGCTCCCAAAAACTTTATAAAATCAAAGACAACTTTACTACAACTCTTCCCGTAACTAATTTATTATCGTGGTAAACCGTCTTCCACTACATCCGTAACAGTTCCATTCGGTTCAAAGATTACACGTAATGATCCTTCTCCACCATAACCAGTATAGTCATATACTGAATAAGATTTATATTTCTCAATCACATGTGGCTGTCCAATTGTAGCTTTTACCTGATTCGCGGGCATACCTTTTTTTATTTTCAAATATTGATTGTAACTTACTGCTGCCGAATTGTTATTTACATCTTTATACCACGGTACACGATCGTTTTTTTCTTCATATTCCTTTACAGGCTCTTCAATACGTTTCGTAGATACCCGATTCTCCTTACCTTTATCTTTATCTGTATCCTTTATAGCAGTACGTTCAATATTCACAACGTAACCATATGTATTTAATTCAACCATAATTTCATATGTACCATCCGTATCTTTTTCAGTATAAAATACGCGTTTTTCATTGTTATTATAATGTTTTATATTCTCACCACCGTAGTCAATCGTATTAAGAATATCCGTATACGTCATACCTTCCTCAATTTTTTGAGATTCATCATGAGAAATATAACGCTTCTGTGATGATGAAGCGTCCTCATTTTTAATACTTTCACGTTTACTCGTAGTCATAGGTGTTTTCTTCTGATCTTTTAGTACGTCACCTTCCGCCTTCGCTGGTTGCTTTGCTCCTACTTTTGTTAATACGTCTGTATCGCTAGAACAAGCTCCCAAAATCGATACTGTAGTCAACGCCATCCCTACTATAAGCACTCTCTTAAATGACTTCACTCTAATCCCCCCGGTATTTTTTAATATCTAGTAATCAACGTATTTTAATTAATACGGAACTATTCAGTTCTATACAATTTGCTATAGCCTTCTCTCTCATACACCTTTTTTATATAAAGTGAAACTTTAATCAGCCCTCACCAATCATCTTCGTTACAAATATTAACATTAAATATAACTAATAAATAGTATATTTCTGCTATTCATTTACATTTCTGTTGCATAATATTTTCCGAAACGAACAATATGAAACTCGAATTAACAATACTTATCATGAATTACATATATAATAATATTAAAATTTAATTTAAAAGTCACTTTGCATGTATTTTCTGTTTTAACGCCAAAAGAAAAGACCTTTCTAACGATTTTATTCTATCGTTAAAAAGGTCTTTCCTATTTTGGCTAAAAACTTAGCACTCTTCTGGCCTACCAGCATTCGTCGCTGTACGGAAAGATGATCCAAATCTGCATGATGCGATTGCGTTTAGATAATCAATCGTGAATTATGCGTTCAATTTAAAGCAGGTTAAAAAATAATAATTCCTTATTCAATTAACATATGCATTAGTTTAACAGCCTAATGCTGCTGTACCAAATGATAGTTTAGTTTTCAATATGTGAAAAGGGATTTCTAAATGATGAATTGAATATATATTTATTGTTTACGCGTTTTTGAGAGGTTCCTTTATGGGAGATAAGCTTTACTATATTCCTGTACTTCGCACAGTTCTATAATAACTAATAGTGATGCTGTGACGTGATTTTCTATTAGTGAGATAAAGTATTTTTCAATTCATTTATTATAAATTGCAACTCTCGTCCTCCAGAATTATTTCTTTTGGGTGAAAGTTTTTTTATGATATAAGTTTCATTCTGTCTTAATTTAAAGTTTTCGGGAGGAGAAATGATATGAACCCTATTTTATTAGATGTTCCGTTACAAATAGAAACAGACAGACTCATTCTTCGAGCACCACTTCAAGCTGGTGAAGGGGATATAGTACAACAAGCTATTAAAGATTCCATTAATGAATTAAAGCAATGGTTGTCTTTATTTCAGTCCATTCCTACTGTTGAAGAAACGGAAATTCTTCTGAGAAATGCACATATAGATTTTTTGAAAAGAGAAAGCTTTCGCTATCTTATCTATCATAAAGAGACGAATGATTTTGTTGGAACAGCTAGCCTTCATCGAATTGATTGGAAGGTTTCTAAATGTGAAATTGGATACTGGATTAACACGCAATTTAGTGGCAGTGGATATATGACAGAAACAGTAAGTGCGTTAACAAACCTTGGATTTCAGTTATTCAAATTTAGAAGGATTGAAATACGATGTGAATGTAATAACACGAAAAGTCGTGCACTCCCTGAAAAACTAGGCTTTGAACTTGAAGAGATATTACGTAATGAAGATTTTTCAGCTGACGGCAAACAACTAACTGATACTTGCATCTATGCAAAAATAAAGTGAAATATTGATTAGCCTTGGTAATCGGGCTTTTACGGCAAAAGAAAAGACCTCCTTAACGATTTTATTCCATCGCTAAAAAGGTCTTTTTCTATTTCGGCTAAAAACTTAGCACTCTTCTGGCTTACCAGCATTCGTCGCTGTACGGAAAGATGATCCACATCCGCATGATGCGATTGCGTTTGGATTGTCGATTGTGAATCCGCCACCAAGCATAGATTGTTTATAATCAATTTTTACTCCTTTAACAATTGGAGCACTTTCTGTATCGATAACAAATTCAACACCGAAAAACTCAAGAACTGTGTCGTCTTCTTTTGGTTCTACTTCAAATCCTAAGCCGTAAGAAAGGCCAGTACATCCGCCGCCATGTACAGCAAGGCGCACGTACTTCTCTCCATCTTCAGCATCTTTTAACATATCTTTAATTTGAAAAGCTGCTTGTTCTGTTACTTCAATCATGAAATACACCATCCTTTCTGTTCTCATTCTATTATACATCTTTACGCTTCTATCTTGTACTCATACACTCCGCGGCAAATTACTTCCGCAGGTCCTTTCATTAACACGTTTCCTTCTTCTGTCCACGCAATCATTAAATCGCCGCCAGCTAAATGAACGGTAATTTCTTTACCACGTTCCATCTTCCCATTCAAAATAGCAGCTACAACGGCAGCGCATGCCCCTGTTCCGCAAGCTTGCGTTACACCTGAACCACGTTCCCAAACGCGGAAATTCATTTCTTCATCGTTTAAAATCTCGATAAATTCAACATTCACTCGCTCTGGGAACATTTCATGTGTCTCAAGAACTGGACCAAGTGTTGTAAGAGGTGCCTTCTCTACATCCTCAACAAAAATAACCGCGTGCGGGTTCCCCATTGAAACAGCCGTAAATGCATAACGATGATTATTATATAAGAAGTTTTCACGAATAAATGGTGTTTCACCTTCACCGAGCATCGGTATTTCTGCACGTGTTAGACGCGGTGCTCCCATATCAATTTTCGCTAATGTCACGAAACCATCTTCTACTGTTACTTCAGCCGTTACAATACCAGCTAACGTTTCAATTGTGAAAACTGTTTCTTCTACTAGTTTATGCTCATACGCATATTTCGCTACGCAGCGCAAACCATTACCACAGCTCTTTCCTTCTGATCCGTCATTATTAAACATACGCATTTTCACCGGAGCTACATCAGACGGACAAATTAAAATCATTCCGTCTGCTCCAATACCAGTATTAATATTTGAAACCTTTTCCGCCACAAGAGCTAAATCTTCTTCAGGAATTTGTTCTTCAAACATATTTACATATATATAACTATTGCCAAGACCATGCATTTTTGTAAAAGAAAATTGGCTCATTTATATTCACTCCAAAAATAATTTATTATTTTAAGTATAGAATGCATGCTTTTAGAACACAATATGAATGTCCCCCGTTTCTCATATTTGACAACGTTTGGCGATGAGCCACTCTTACACACATTGTGTAAGAAAAAAGCCCTTCTAAAAAGGGCCTTTTTTTATTTATCTATAGTATTAAACTACCCTCGAAAATAACGTTTTATCTAAAATAAAATGAAAAAGGCGTTGCTCATTCGCAACACCTTAAAACATTGGATTTTCATCCAAATACTCATATACGTTATTAACAAGCTCTTCTACTGTTGCACCTTGTACAACTTCACCATTTACAAGTGCAAACGGTCCTTCAAAACAAATACCACAATACCCTAGACAACCATACTCCATTACATCTAAATTTGGATCTTTTTCTAATTTTTCTAGAGCTGCTTGTGAACCACTTGCAAGGTTACCTACACAAAATTCAATTAATGGTTTAATCAAAATTCTCCCCCCTGTACTACAAAACAAATTACCTTCTGACTTCATCTATAAGAAGAAAACTAAGCTGTCTCTTGTTGTTTTCGTTATACATCCTAAACTATTTAGTTACTTCACTATTTCACTTCAAAGTAGATGATTTTATTTTATATAACATGCTACTTGCAATGAAATAGTAACTAAAAAGGTAAAACAGTTTACTTTACTTTTCTTCTTATTGTACAACAGAGTATTCATTCATGCATTGTTATTTGTTCACAAATTCGATATAATTTGATTGAGTAAAGTCAAAATATTTTATTAATATAAAATTTTATGATTAGGGGATATTTCAACAGAAAAGGGGTAATCCATCATGAAACACCTCGTAATACTAGGTGGCGGCTACGGTGGAATGAGAATTCTACAAAGGCTACTTCCAAGCAACCAACTTCCAGATGATGTACAAGTGACATTAATCGACAAAGTACCATATCATTGCTTCAAAACTGAATATTATGCATTAGTTGCGGGTACTATTTCAGAAACGCATATTCGTATACCGTTTCCTGAGCACCCACGCCTCAATATTCAATACGGCACAATAACAAATATTGATCTCGAAGAAAAAGCGGTTCATCTCGATGGCGGCGAAGCAATCCAATATGATGATTTAATTATCGGACTTGGCTGTGAAGATAAATATCATAACGTTCCTGGGGCGAAGGAATATACACATAGTCTACAATCAATTGAACAAACACGTAAAACATATGAACAATTAAATAGTCTAGAACCAAATGCAACAGTAGCTGTCGTTGGTGCTGGCTTAAGTGGTGTAGAAGTTGCAAGTGAACTTCGCGAAAGCCGTTCTGATTTAAAAATCTATTTATTTGATCGAAAAGATAGAATTTTATTCCCGTATCCAGAGAAATTAAGTAGATACGTAGAAGAATGGTTCGTAAAACATAAAGTTAATATTATAAGAAACTCTAACATTACAAAAGTGGAACCAAATATTGTGTATAACCACGATGAACCACTTGAATGTGATGCAATCGTCTGGACAGCTGGTATTCAAGCAAATGAAGTTGTTCGAAACCTTCCAGTTGAACAAGATGGTAGCGGACGGGTTGTCTTAACGAAATATCACAATATTCCAAACAACGAGCACGTTTACGTTGTAGGAGATTGCGCAGCACTTCCACATGCACCATCTGCCCAACTTGCTGAAGGTCAAGGAGAACAAATTGTCCAAATATTATTAAAACGTTGGAATAATGAACCACTCCCTGATGAACTACCTGTTATTAAATTAAAAGGTGTTCTAGGATCTCTTGGTAAGAAGCATGGATTCGGTTTACTCGCAAATCAACCGTTAATGGGACGTGTACCGAGATTATTAAAATCCGGGCTTCTTTGGATGTACAAATATCATAAAGGTTAATACTTTACAGGCTGTCTACTATGTAGGCAGCTTCTTTGCATCAGTTTTTAAAAATTATCAGACACATCTTTCTCAATATGTATAATGATTTATTTTTCATTTTTATATTAAAAACTATTGATAAACAGTGTATGCTATTTGTAAGTTGTTTTATTATTTCCTTGAAGACCGAATTCATTCGGTCTTATTTTTTATGTTATAAATACTTTTGTAGGAGGCATTACATTCCACTTATGAACTTATCGAAACTAAACAATCGAATAGAAGCGAAAAAGAAAGAGTTAATCTATCTCGTTGAACGATACGGATTCACTCATGATAAAGTGATTTCTTTCAGCCAAGAATTAGATCGTTTACTTAACTTATTAATAAAACTCAAGACGAAGAAAAAACGTTGTTCGTTATAACCATTTCCCCCTCTTTTTTTGATACGATATAACTAGAATCAGAAAGGAGCGATTTATGTTTATATTAAAAGAGGTTATATATAAAGATATACTACACATTCCTTATTTACAGATTCAAAAAGAAAAGATCACTTGCATTATCGGTGAAAGCGGAAGCGGAAAAAGCACATTGCTTCGCATGTTAAACGATTTACAATCTCCAACATCTGGCACAATTGAATATAACGGAAAGTTAATTTCTGATTATCCGTCTATTCAATTACGTCGTGACGTAGTTATGCTTGGGCAAACTCCACCTCTTTTTGATGGAACCGTTAAAGAAAATCTATTAATGGGACTTCGTCTTTCTGAAAAACCATTTCCAAATGATGATGCCCTGCGGAGCGCACTACAAACCGTTAGCTTAGACAAGCAATTAAAAGATAGCGCCTCCTCATTATCCGGCGGTGAAAAACAAAGACTTGCCTTTGCACGTATCGTACTTATGGATCCGCCTGTCTATTTATTAGATGAACCAACTTCAGCATTAGACAGTGATACAGAACGCCGCGTTATGAAACAATTTACTGAACTAGCACGAAAAAAGAAAAAAACAATTATCTTCATCACACACTCACAACAACTTCCAGAAGAAATTGCAGACGACATTATTGAGATTAGTAAAGCAAACGGTGCAACTAGAAAGGAAGTGCTCTCTGTTGAAGGGCGTTATTGAACTCCAAATTTGGCAACTTGCAGCTGCCTATATTTTTATTCTTATTTTAATTGGACTTGTAAAATTAAAAGGAATACCTCGCGAAAAACAAATCGCGCTCGCAACATTCCGTATGACCATTCAGCTCGTACTTGTTGCATATGTCCTTACATACGTATTTGAAAACAGTAATCCATTTTATACAATTGCTCTCATTACTTCTATTACTACCTTTGCAATTTTTAATATTTATAAACGAGTTAACATCCCGATGTCTAAAGAATTAAAACGAGTAGCCGCCCTTTCCATGGTCGCCGGATCAATTGGGCCACTTCTACTATTTATCTTCGTTATTATCGGTCATGACCCTTGGTATGCTCCGCAATATATCGTCCCTATTACAGGAATGTTAGTTGGGAATGCCATGACTGGTGTTTCTCTCGGCGCAAATACGTTCTTAAACAATATGAAGTCGCAAAGAGGTCAAATTGAAGGTGCACTTATGCTCGGAGCAACACCGAAAGAAGCTGCTGCTCCGCTCATTCGAGACGCTTTTGATTCTGCTATTTTACCAACAATTAATTCTATGGTCGGAATGGGGATTATAAGCTTACCAGGCATGATGACTGGTCAAATATTATCCGGTGTATCACCATTCACAGCCATTCAATATCAAATCGCCATCATACTCGGTATTTCTGGAAGTACTGCCTTTGCTGTCATTATCTTTTTACAGCTTGGATATAAAACGTTCTTTAATAAGCGATGTCAGTTGAAAGAAATTGAATATGGTGCACGGTGAATCGTGCGTAGTTCACGATGAATGAAATTATATTAACGATTTTTTCAATATATCTATCATAACTTGCAATATATCAACGATTTTTCAAATATATCTATCATAACTCAGAATATATCAACGATTTTGTACGAAATATCGATTTACCGACAAAAAGTGACATAATAAAAAGAGGAGGCTATTCGCCTCCTCTTTTTATTGTCTTACGCCTTCTTAACGAACTGTGATTTTAACTTCATAGCTCCGAAACCGTCGATTTTACAATCGATATCGTGATCGCCATCAACTAGACGGATACTTTTTACTTTCGTACCGATCTTCACAACTGAAGAAGTTCCTTTTACTTTTAAGTCTTTAATAACAGTAACTGCATCGCCATCTTGAAGAACGTTTCCGTTCGCATCTTTTACAACTTTTGCACCATCATTATTTTCAGCTTCTGCGTCTTGGCCCCACTCATGAGCACATTCTGGACATACGAAAAGAACGCCATCCTCATACGTATATTCTGAATTACATTTTGGACAATTTGGTAAAGTAGCCATAAATTCATTTCCTCCGTTCATTATTTATACGTAAAAATCAAAATTGATGTTTACATCTCGATAAATAAAATTTGTATAGCATTTCTTTATAGTGCCATAGTCTCACGTTATTGACAAGCCTACCTCAAATTCTCATTTTTTATTGTATTTTACAAAATTTCAATTCGTATGCCTTTTTTCTATTTGTTCTTCTACTAATTTTAAAAATCTTCGTTGTGCATTTTTACTTTTTACGAGCAATCGAACTCTTAACTTACTTTGTAAATATGAGCGAACTTTGTAGTTCGTAATAAATAAATTTCGATACTTTTCGTCTTCATATATGATTCGAAACCATTCATACTGCTGCAAGTAAAGTATGTTAGCATCAATCTTTTTCGTGTGTAAACCCGTACTTAAACTAATAGATCCTATTAGAGCTTCTATTAATGCTGAAATTATTTCTCTTCCCCTAATAAATAAAAGAAGAACCTTCACAAGATTCTTCTTTTCAAAATGAACGAGTTCCCTCTAGAAACCCCAATTATTTTCTTCAATGTAAATTTGATATTCTTCTACTTCTTCTTCACTTAACTTCTTATTATTTTCATATACCTCTTGCCACTCGAAATAATCTTCATCGAAATAAACAGCAAATTTAATTTTCACGTTTTTCTTCTCTGTATAATCATAACCAGTAAACTCTACTACATCATAATCTTTTTCTTTCTTCACAAACTTCCAGGTTGGATTATCAGTCATAATCTCTAAAGTAACCCCTTCACCAGTTGAACGAACAACGTTTTTAATATTCGGCTCAGTTGGTAAAAGAGAAAGTCCGAGCATAGCTCCGCCAAACACAATCCCGACTATAACTTGTAAACCAATCATACCAGCTACACTAACGCCGCCCTTTGATTGTAAGAAATACGCCTTCTCATGATCAGACGCATCTTCTCCCTTACGAAAAACACGAACAGCATGCTTATAATATAAACGGTTTCCTTGCCATCCAGTAAATATCATCATTCCTAATTGAAGAGCTAAACTAAATGTTACATAAATCCCCTCTGGAATATCTATAAAAGGGGTTATAACTATACTAGGTATAGCCAATAACGCAAATATAATAAATAACTTATACATTTTACGATAAGCTAACCAAAAGGTTGGGAAGAAAAAGGCTACCCAATTCCACGTATTCCCTTGCGCAGGGTTTTCTACTTTACCCCACTTAAAATCATAATAAGCTGTATTCTTTTGAACAACTTTATGTAATTCTTGTGGAGAAATCGTTTCTTGTAAAACAGTGTCCTTCACGTACATCATCCTTTTCTTATTTCTATATACATTTATTGTATATGCACAAAATAAAGGAATCTAACAAAAAGTACACATATTTCATAAAAATGAACGGAAATCGAATATATTCCGACAATTATCCGTTTCTTATTTCATTTTACTTTTAAATATATTAGAATACTTATGAATGATACGTTTAATACACTAAGTTAATCATTTTGTATATTTGATAATAAAAATGTTTCACATGAAACTATTTATATTTTGTATTACCTTGCCTCTACACAATGAGTGTAAAGCCCTTTCTACTTACTACAAAATACGAAAGACGCCCTTTTCAAAAAGGCGTCTTTTTATAGTTGAAAATTCAATAATAAATAAAACGAATTATTTAATAAATGAATCCCAATTGGAACGAGTAAATTCTTCGTTTTCTTATATGTGTATGCTAAACATATACCCATACCAAAAATATATAAAATACTACCTACTGTAAGGGGATGGCCAAAAGTAAATATGAAAGCACTTATAACGGCACTAGTAAGTGCAGAAAAGCGCTGGGATAATTTCGTAAAAAACATCCCCCGAAATAAAAGTTCTTCCCAAATCGGTGCAAAAATGGTGAGCACAACTACGTATAAAATGATTTCACTTTTAGTAGGCTTTATTACTATACTAGACTCGTCCACACCAATCCCATGTGGTAAAACTAAATTTAATATTGCAAGATATATAAGCATTACAATCGCTGTCATTACTATCATTACATAGTGTTTAAAATTATTGAATTGTAATGATTTTATTAAATGTAAGCAGCAATTTCTTGCCGGTGCATACATTACGATAATCATACAAAACGTGAAAGGTGGAATAAGATGATCTACATACCATGGATATAAGGAAGAATCATATAAAAGGTTCAAAAAACCAATTCCATGCATGACCCCAAAAATAATTACTAGAATGCTAATTACTTGGCGCATACTCATTTGTTCATTCTTTTCTTCATATGTAGCTAATTCTATATTCATCCTACCCCCTCCAGTATAATTAAACCTTTTAAACCATTATATACCAAATTCAACATAAAAAAAGACAATACACCCCACTGTATTGTCCATTTTCTTCCCTACCATTTCTCTCTACACGTCTCAATTAAATGCAGTAAGTACCTCTTCGTCATATCTGCTCTTCTCCACCTTGAGAGCATTCGCTTTTCTTTTGGATTGTGCCGTATTCTCGCTACTTCTTTTAATAAGAGCTCCCATTCTTCCGCTGAACGTTCTGACAAGTATTGCAATCCTCTATCTTTTGAAACGATTGTTTTATAATCTAGTGTATATAAAATGCGTCCCATCGTAACGACAGCTGATTCTACCCACTCTTCTATAAAAAATAAATATGGCTTCTTCACCTTTTCACTCCAGTACTGTTCTACGTTGTATTTCATCGTATTTACTACATCATTCCATTGTATTTGCAGCGGAAGATCTTCTGCTTCTTTTCCTGTAACTGTAATGCCTTGATTTTTCAACGTCCACCATGTGACCGCATTAATGTCCCAATGACCAACATTAGCTTTACCATCTGCACAATACACGTACTCGTTCATTTCATCATTGTATTTCCCTAAGTCAGCAAGCGGAATATACATACCGTCCATTCTTTTACCTAGCGTATTATCACTAAGTTTCTTATGTAGTTCCACAAGCTGCTGTTTTTCGGCTTCATTCACGGAATCACTTATCACTGTAACAAAATCAACATCGCTCGTTTCTGCATAAAATGCACCAAGTGCGATGGAGCCGTAAATATATACCCCTACTATTTTTTCATCTAAAAAAATTTCTTTTAATTCTACTGTGTACCGCTCCATTAACTGTTGTACTTCCGTTGGTAACGCATGCTTCACTCCATTTTTCATATCTATCCCTCCAATAAAAAAAGCCTTTGCAAATTCGCAAAGACTTCTTGTTTTATAAATATTTCTCGATTTCTTCATAAACATCCTTCAAACGAGGATTTCCTTCTCCAACAATTTCTCCATTTACAAGAACGACCGGATAAAATAAATCTTCTTCCACTACGCGCTCTGCGAATGCTTTTTTATCTGCATCTTCTTGTTCTTCTTGGAAATCAATATACTCGAAATTAAATTTATTTTCTTGTCCTTCATATTTACGACCAATTGCCGCTTGTAACCATTCAAACGTTTCTGTTGAAGATGGCATTCCGACGCAGCTCGCACAAATTACTTTCGTCCCATACACTTGAACATTAACCATTTCTTCTCCCCCACTTCTTGTTCCAACAGTATATTCAGATGTCTTATTACATAAGCACATCATTTTACAATCTTATCCCATACCCCTATACTGAAAAAACACGATACAATATTTCGACAATAAAACAAGAAGAGAAAAAATAGATTTTCCCCTCTATCTTGATTATAATAAAACTGATGAAAGGAGTCGATAAAAATGGAAAACCCACATATGCAAGAACAAGTATTAGAAGTATTAGATAAATTACGTCCATTCTTACTTCGCGATGGCGGAGACGTTGAATTAGTAGACATTGAAGAAGGTATCGTAAAACTACGCCTTATGGGTGCATGCGGAAGCTGCCCAAGTTCTACAATCACACTAAAAGCTGGTATCGAGCGCGCGTTACTTGAAGAAGTACCAGGCGTTATCGAAGTAGAACAAGTATTTTAATTAAAAGCGGAAGCGGCTCGTTCAGAACAGGAGGTCATTGGAGCTCCTGACGAAGAGGCGCTTTTTGCCTCACAGGAAGGCGCGAAATGGCCGACTGTTCTAGCCGCTGGAGCTAGATATTAATCTAAAAGCGGAAGCGGCTCGTTCAGAATCGCCTTCTAAAAGGAGACCAAATTTGGTCTCCTTTTTTTATTCAAATCACATTTATCCGTTAACATCATAAAACAAAATTGGAAATCCCTCTCAAAAAATGCGATAATTAATACTATATAGTGAATCGTTCACACATATACAGTAAAAAAACATAGGGGGACGACAAATGCCAAAAATGGGGAACACTTTTGTAACAATTCAAGAACTAGAAAAGAAAAAAGAGTATTTATTAGGCCTTTCATCCGTTATACCAACATGGAATACAAGCTATCAATTTTTATTTAAAGAAATCCAGCAAGAATTATTGGGTAAAGTAAATGAAAAGCTCGAAAGGCATCAATTCGTTTTAAATATATGTACAGATCAGCAGGTAGGGGCATAATGTATTACATAAAATTGTGGTATATAAAAAAGAGACCTCACTCGGTCTCTTTTTTATATTTTTAAGATAGCCAATCTAATTTTCTAATCCCGAGCTTATCTACTGGTAAACGAAGTGAGCCATAAAAATGCTTCATAAATTGCTCTGAGCGGTTCACATCGTGTAAAATGGCTTCTAAGCGATCTCTATATATGCTTTTTTGTTCTTCGTTTCCAGTTTGGTAATATCGTTCGACCGTTTCAAAATAGTGAAGCGGGAACAGGAGCCTTGCAAATAATAAGCGCCAACCAAATGAGGACAGCGAGTAATTTCGTTCATAATCTGTAACAAATTGAACAATTGTTTGATCCCAGTCTTTCTTTTTTTCAATCATCATATAGCGAATCCATTCTGCTATATCTCGAGTTGGGTGATCATACACCCAATCAAAAGGGAGTTTGAGACGCTTCGTTTGATGCCATAATAAAGGTGTGAATCGTTCTTGGCAAATTGTCGCTGCATCCGTTAGTTGCGGCGTATCATCCATTTCTGTATCAACAACATATTGAATGGCATTTTCTGCAACTCCTAAGTAATACGGGAAGGATTCAATAAACAATTGATCGAATACGTCTGTAGGGTGGTTCATCACTTGCGATTGCCAAAACTTTTCTAACTGATCGAGTCTCTTTTCCCATAACGCTTTCCATTCACCAATGCGGCTTAATTGCTCGATTTCTTCTGGAAAGAATGCACCTCGTTTATGGAATATAGAAAGTTCATTTCCTAATGACATAGCATGTCGTTCTAACGTGCGCATACCTTTTAATAAGCAATAATTTTGTTCTTCTATCTCACTTACATAGTAGCCGTGTATAGTCGGAACGAAAGTCGCTACAGTTATATCCCCTTGCTGGTTCATATAATCACTGAGCTTTTTCATCTCTACAAGTACTTCTTCCTCCATTTCTCCAATTGGAACAAGTACATAAATTTTGTTGCGAATCCAAAAGCTTTTATAGGGGCCAAGGGGGATTAATTCTTTAACATGCATGTGATAATGCTCATAAATATGCTGAATCATCGCAGTCGCCACCTATGGTTTTTCTTTATATATATGAGCTTGTGCTCGCCTTTCATTCCTATGCACATGATAAAGCAACGAAACGTATACAAATACTAAAAAGAAAAAAAGGTGATAAACATGAAAGAATCAAATCAACTACAAGAAAGAGCATTACAACTATTACAAGAACGCGGTGTAACAATTGACGATATTGCTGAACTTGTTCATTTTCTTCAAAAAAAATACCATCCAAATTTAGAGATGTCAGAATGCCGTTACAATGTAGAACGTGTACTATCAAAACGTGAAGTACAAAACGCACTGATTACAGGTATCGAACTTGATGTCCTTGCTGAAAAGGGAATGCTAAGTGAACCGTTACAAGATATTGTAAAACGTGATGAAGGCTTATACGGAATTGATGAAGTTATCGCACTTTCTATCGTGAACGTGTACGGCTCTATCGGTTTCACAAACTTTGGATATATTGATAAATTAAAACCTGGTATTTTAGAATACTTAAATGATAAATCAACTGGAAAGGTGCACACGTTCCTTGATGATATCGTTGGCGGAATCGCTGCCGCTGCATCAAGTCGTTTAGCGCACCGAGCTGAGCACTCAGAATAATAATGTTTTCTAGGCCGTCAGTTTCATGCTGACGGTCTTTCGTATTCCATAAGCATAAATTCTCTTCCGCGGCTCAAAAAAATAAGCCCTTGCTTAAATCCGATATTTTTATATAACGTAATCGCTCTTGTATTAAATGTTGCTACACTTAATCGAAACATGTTTGCGTTAAACTCTTTCGTGGCAAACGCTATTCCAGCTTGGAAAAATTCTTTCCCCATTCCTTTCCCAGTTAACGCCGGCTTCATACCAAGTCCGATATCAATCGCTTCTTCTCCACCATATAAATTAGCATCTCTGCCACCTGGTACTTGTGCATTTTCTCCAAAACAAAAATAGCCGATGAACTCTCCTTGATCATCACAACAGCCATAATACGTTCCATCTAATAGCTCTTCTATTACTTCTTTCTCGCCTGAAAAACTATATAAACTATATGGTTCCTCGTACGTCCACGTATTTATCTCATTTGCTTCTTCCTCTGTTAACTTATGTATATCCACATTCTCTTTCCTCCTATTATATTTCTATTAACAATATTCGATATTCATCTTATAATTCATCTTTCTCAATATATTTTTTAATTTATCGCTTCATTTTTATGGAAGATTTTTCTTATTATGTTACGATTAAACAGAATCATTACAAATAAGGTGGTGACAATTTGAATTACTTTTCTTACCTCTCCTTAGAAGAACGGCAAAATTTTTTCTATAAAGAACCTCTTAGTTTTTCAAAAAATATAGGGAAAGAACAACTAGCTTACGCACTAGGCGCCACACTATATACTCCTGGCACGAAAGAAACGATTGCGGAAGATATAATTAGAAAGAAACATGTGGATGCTACCTCAATTATTCTTTGTCTAGAGGACGCTATCAGCGATGAGGAAGTAAAACTTGCAGAGCAAAACATCGTCGTTCAAATACAGCAAATCGCTAACTTAGTCAGTGCCAACATACTAAATCAAGCAGACATCCCGCTTCTTTTTATTAGAGTTCGACAGCCAAGTCAACTGAAGACAATTGTTACTGAATTAGGTAGTGCTGTTCATTGTTTATGTGGTTTTGTCTTTCCAAAATTCACACCGATTAACGGAAAGACTTATATCGATCAGCTTGCATATATAAACGAGGTATACTCATTATCGCTATATGGCATGCCGATTTTAGAATCCCCCGAAATTATGTATAAGGAAACACGGGCAGAATCATTATTACAAATAAAGGATTTACTAGATTCTTATCACGATTACATCTTAAATGTACGTATTGGTGCTACTGATTTTTCAAGTATATTTAGTATTCGGCGTAATAAATACACACCTATCTATCATATTACTGTTGTTCGTGATTGTATTTCGGACATTATTAACGTTTTCTCAAGGGCAACAAATGAATATATTATTTCAGGATGTGTATGGGAATATTTTTCTAATGATTATAAAGAAGGGCTCATCCAAGAGGTATCACTCGACCATGCAAATGGATTAATCGGTAAGACAGTTATTCACCCATCTCATATTAAAGTTGTACAGGCAATGCACATTGTCACAATGGAAGATTATTTAGATGCGAGATCAATTTTAAAAAATGCAGATACGTATAATGGAGTGCTAAAAAGCAGTTTTTCTAACAAAATGAATGAAGTAAAACCTCATTATGGCTGGGCTCGCAAAACCATTTTAAAATCTAATATTTACGGGGTGCTACATGAAAACAAACAATTCACCGATCTCCTTATTACAAACGCAAAGCAACACGTATAACGTTTTAAATAATATACAAGTCCATGTAGAAGTACGTGATAATCCATATAATTTAGCGCTAGACAAGCTTTTTCAAATGGCTGCGAGAATAAATAAGAAACGTAGTTTTTTATTTGTGAGTACAATCCTTGGAAAGCATCTTCCTATTAAACCTGCAGTCTCCCTATCAAGTGGAGTTGCTCTCGCTGCAAGATATATGGAAATACTACATAATATTTCTCATCCATTTCAAAAAGAAATTTTAAATCTCATTTCATTAGAAATTGATGAAATCCCAGAGGAAGTATTTCGTTATCAATATCCTCTGCAAGAAGAAGTTTTGTTCATCGGATTCGCTGAAACAGCGACAGCACTTGGTCATTCTATGTTTCAATGCTTTCAAAATGCAAAGTATGTGCATACAACTAGGGAATCGATACCCCACCTAGAATCTGTCATTACATTTGAGGAAGAACATTCTCATGCAACATCGCACCGTTGTTATGTAGATGAAAGCTTTTTTCAAAATAACAATCCAATTGTTCTCGTAGATGATGAGATGACAACAGGAAAAACAGCATTAAATATTATTAGATCTATTCAAAATAAATTCCCAAGAGGAGAATATATAATTGCTTCTTTATTAGACTGGCGTTCTCATACTAATAGAAAACAATTTAAACAATTAGAAGAAGAACTTCAAATTAAGATTCATGTTATTTCTTTATTAGAAGGCAGTATTCATACAACTGGCCAACCATTAAATATTGCAAAAACAGATATTCAAATTAAAGAAATAAAACCTGATTTCAAAAAGCATATCCTTACCTGCCCAAAATCACCCTATACATCAAATTATATAAAATATACTGGGCGATTTGGCATTTCAGCATATGAACAAAAGCACATTTATTCTTTCGCTCAAGAAGCAGGAAAAGCTTTAAAAAGAGAAAGAGTTGGAAAACGAACACTCTGTCTCGGAACGGGTGAATTTATGTATATCCCAATGAAAATTGCTGCTGAAATGGGTGAAAATATTTTATATCAATCTACAACAAGAAGCCCTATCCATCCTGTTTCAAATGATGTGAACTATGCCATTCATAATCATTTCTCATATCCAAGTCCTGAAGATTCTACTATTACAAATTACTTTTATAATATTTCACCTCATGATTACGATGAAGTATTTGTTTTTATTGAGCGTGATTTAGGAGAAAAAGCCCTGTTTCCTCTTCTACAGCAGTTACAAACAGTTATTCCCTTTATTCATATCGTCTCATTTTCAAATAGTATAGAAAAGGAAGGTTGATAATTATGGTAAAAGTAAATTCTCATATTAGTAGTTACAATCCAAATGATGCTATTTTTCTATTAAAAGATATTAGTGATTTAATGAAAGAAAGTTCCACGGAAACTAGAGAACAAGCAATTCAAGCTGGCACACATTATTCCGAAATGTTACCAATGGAATATAAGCCATCTAAAGCGTATATGGATTTATTCTTTTCTTCCCTGCAACAATACAAACACAAACTAGCCATCGCTGTTGGAGTTGTCGCCGAACAGATTATACAAACTAAAGGAACTAACCTTGTCCTCGTTTCATTAGCTCGTGCTGGTACACCTATTGGCATTCTTATCAAACGCTACATACGCTATCAATACAACCTTGATGTACCTCACTATTGTATTTCAATTGTTCGCGGACGCGGTATTGATGAAAATGCACTCCATTATATTTTAGAACATCACCCTAAAGAAACAATTCAATTCATTGATGGATGGACTGGGAAAGGTGCAATAAAAAAAGAATTAGAATATGCAGTACACACATTTAACGAACGAAATAATACACACATTTCTCATTGTATGGCTGTGCTTGCTGATCCCGGTTACTGTACTTCAATTTACGGTACACGTGAAGATTTTCTTATTCCTAGCGCTTGCTTAAATGCAACAGTCTCTGGACTAATTAGCCGCACTGTACTAAATGACACCTATATCGGTCCAAATGATTTTCATGGTGTTAAATATTATAAAGAGCTAGAACAAGAAGACTTATCAAATTTCTTCGTTGATGAGGTAACAGATTTATTCCCTTCTGTTCATTCTCATATAGATAATCAATTACGTTATATTACTTCAACTTACACTGATCCATCTTGGCAAGGATTAAAAGATATACAGTCTATCCAAAATCACTTTAAAATTGACGATATTAACTTAATTAAGCCAGGAGTCGGTGAAACAACTCGCGTATTACTCCGGAGAATACCGTGGAAAATTTTAATACGCCAGCAAAACAATCCCGATTTAAAGCATATTTTACTTCTCGCTAAAGAAAAGAATGTCCCTATTGAAATCTATGAGAATATGGCTTATTCATGTTGCGGGCTCATTAAGCCTCTTAGGAAGGAAACAATATGATTTTCGCCAGTGATCTTGATCAAACGCTTATTTATTCCCGGAAATCGTTTCGTGCCCCTATAGAAGATGAATCAATTCAACTCATTGAAACTTTAGATGGAAAAGAAATTTCTTTCATATCACATAAAACCATTTCACTACTAAAAAAATTACAACTGCACTCACATTTCATCCCAGTTACAACAAGAACTATTGAGCAGTTTCAGCGTATTGCTTTATTCCAAAACGAAATCATTCCCGAATACGCCATTACAAGTAACGGCGGCAATATCCTTCATAACGGGAAACAAGATGGTACTTGGAACAGGACAGTAAAAGAAAGACTATCGGTTGAATGTATAGAGAGAAACGACATACTAAAGGAATTTGGACAAATAGCTCATAAAGATTGGGTTATATCACAAAAAACAGCTGATGATCTATTCCATTATTGCATTATTAAACGGGAGAACATTCCTTATGATGAATTATCATCCTTCACTTCCTGGTTAGACAAACAAGGCTGGAATCATTCACTTCAAGGTAGAAAGCTATACTTTGTACCAAAACCAATTAATAAATGGGACGCCGTGCAATATATAAAAGAAATTTTGCAAATAGATACGATTATTACAGCTGGGGATTCTTTACTTGATTTATGCATGCTTGAAAAGGCGAACCATGCCTTCGCACCACTTCATGGTGAGTTAGGGGCAATGCATGATAACTTACAACCCCATATTTTAAAAACAGACGCAATCGGCATATATGCCGCAGAAGAAATCGTAAATAAATCACTTCAAATTATTCACAGTTCATTACCTACCTCATGATCATAATATGCACAATTGCATACGCACCGCGATTAAACAGATGGTACAATTTATTTGAATCGCTGTTGCTACACTTCTTGATTAAAGAAAAGGCGTTAACACGGAAATTAGCGTCTTATCAACCTCAAGCAATTGGCACATTTTGTCATCTTAAAAGACACTCGAACGAGTGTCTTTTTTTCTATATCCAACAAGGACTTACTCATTTCAAAGTATAAATACATAAAATAATGTAAATCATTACACGCATGAATCACTTTCTAAAAGTTATAAAGTAGATTCAAAATAAAAAAAGCACTCTTAACTAGAGTGCTTTTTACTTTCAAACAAGGAGGCTACATATATGGATAGTACTCTCGTATTTAACTTTGGCATTGGTATTGTTATCATTTTATTCGTCTTCTTTGTACTTTGTATGAGCGGGGTATAAAAAGGCGATTTTCGAGCGTCTTTTTATACATACATATGTATTACTTGACTTCTATAAAAGTAGTAACCATAGTAGTTACAGATATACAAATAGCTATTCACATATCCACAAATAGGAGGAAGAACAATGAAACATGTAATCGTTTATGCACACCCAAATACAGAAAGCTTCAACCATGCGATTTTAGAAACGGTAAAACGTGAATTAGAAGAAAAAGGTCATGAAGTACGCGTTCGCGATCTATACGAATTAAACTTCAATCCAGTATTAAGCGCTTCCGATTTCATCTCATTTTCTCAAGGAAACACACCCGAAGATATTAAAGAAGAACAAGAGCATATCTCTTGGGCTGATAGCATTACATTCATTTATCCAGTGTGGTGGGCGGGACTTCCTGCTATTTTAAAAGGATACGTTGACCGTGTGTTTAGCCATGGATTTGCTTATGCTTACGTTGAAAACGGCATTGAAAAGTTATTAAGCGGTAAAAAAGGATTGTTATTATCTACAATGGGCAATACGAAAGAGGCATACACAGCAGGCGGCATGTTTGATGCAATGAAGAAAACAGCGGATGTTGGTATTTTTGAATTCACAGGTATTGAAACACTTGAGCATACATTCTATACAAGTGTCCCTTCTGTGGATAATGATGTGCGTAAACAATATCTTGAAGAAGTAAAAGACGTTGTGAATCGTGCATTCTAATAAAATTATATCAGCGATTTTCTAAATATATCGGCGTAACTCAGATTATATCGGCGATTTTTCAAATATATCGACTTACCGACAAAAATCGACACTAGTCACAACGAAATAAAAAAAGCTGTTCCAAAGTTTGGAACAGCTTTTTTCATTACATCTTCTCAATCCACTCCGTCAAGTTATGCACAACTTGCGTCGGTTGAACTTCGTATTCTGTTAACTTCTCCACAGTTGTGACTCCAGTGTGGACAAGAAGCGTATGCATACCAGCATTTACTCCTGCTAAAATGTCTGTATCATAGTTATCCCCAACCATTAATGCTTCATCTTTTCCTATACCAAGAACTTTTAAAGCTTGTTCCATAATGATTGATTCTGGTTTTCCGATAAAGATTGGATCCACACCTGTCGATACTGCTACAACCGATGTTAATGAACCGTTACCTGGTAATAACCCGCGCTCAGTTGGGATGGCAATGTCCCCATTTGTGGAAATAAACGTTGCACCGTTACGCACAGCAAGGCACGCTTTTGCTAACTTTTCATATGTGATGTCACGATCTAAACCAACAACAACGAAATCAGGATTTTCATCCACAAGTTCAAATCCTTTTTCCACAAGTGCATCGTGTAAGCCTTCTTCACCAATCATATATACAGTTGCATCTTGTTTACGTTCATAAATGAAGTTCGCAGTCGCCATACTCGTTGTGAATACTTGCTCTGCTTTCGCTGGAATATCGAAACGAACAAGTTTTTCTGCCACTTGTTCTGGTTTACGCGTTGAGTTATTCGTAACGAATAAATAAGGAATGCCGCGCTCTCCTAAAGCTTTTACGAAGTCGCTCGCTTCTTCAATTTGTTCTTCTCCGCGATACATCGTACCGTCTAAGTCAATTAAGTAACCTTTATACATCATTATGTCTCTCCTTCTATGCTAACGTTCTCACCTATCATACCACTCTTATATTACCCGCTTTTTCCAAAGAAAAAAACGCTTTACCTTAAAGCGCCCCATAACGTTCATTTTTTCTCTTTTATTTGGTAAGAACAACTACAATCGCCCTCGCACATGTTTGCTAGCGTTTTCACATCTGCGTTCGTAAATAAACGCTTATACATCTCTTTTTCATCTTCACATACTTGCGGGAATCTCTCTGCAATTTCTTTTAACGGACAGTTTTGTTTTTCAATTACGAAAGAGTTCTCTCCATCTCTCTTTATTTGAACCATATAACCATTTTTCTCTTGCATAGCTGCTATCTCTTGCACTTTATATGCTAAATTCTTTTGATTACTTACTCTCTTTTGCAACTGTTCTTCCATTCGCTTCGTTCTCTCTTTTAAAACGTAACGAAGTATTTTTTCATCGCCCATTCGAGCTAAATCTTCTAGCATATCAATCGCAAATTGCTTATACTCTTTCGGGAATGTATCTTCTCCCTTTTCACTTAATCCATACAAATAAGTTGGTCTTCCGACATGTTGCCTTACCATCTTAGAATAAATGAGTCCGTCTTTCTCAAGATTACTTAAATGTCTTCTGATTGCCATTTCTGTAATCTCTAAAACGTCAGCTAGTTCAGCTACTGTGTGCTCTCCCTTTACTTTCAACAATTGTACAATCTCGTCTTTCGTAGTACGTGCTTCCCCCATACTTCACCCTTCTCCCTTTTCTTTCTCACATACAATATAAGATCCCCAAAAGGTATTCTCTGGGGATCTTATAAGCATAATTATTCTGGTACAAATGCAGATACAGGTCCTAATTCCTTTTCTAAATAACTGCGAATATTTGCTGGGTACTTTTCCACCACTGCAATATGTTTTTGAATCGTCTTATATAATTCATCATGATTCATTTGAATATAATCTTGCGTAAGCATTTTTCGAAGAAGGATAATTTCTTTCATCCCTTGGCCATCTTCTTCACTTATCACTCGCTCGTCCATTAAAATATCAATAATATCTTCATAGCTTCCTGGATCGCGCATAATAAATCCATCGATCATCGCATTTCCTACATCTAATACAGTATCAATAATAAGATGGGCTATGCGCTCTAATGCGTAAAATTCAAACTCGGTTTCATATATCTTTTTCTCTTGAAATGTACTTGTTGCTCGTTCTAAACATACTAGCATTTGTTCTATTTTCTTTCTGTCTACAAAATACATGAATGTCACCTACCTGGAAATTAAAGCATTTACATTTTAATTGTAACGCTTTCTTCTGAAAAAATCGACAATTTTTCGAATTCACCTTTTCTCCGTTATTTGTTATAGTTATATTTGTATGATTTTTGAAATTGGAGGAATGGAATCTTGGAACGTGAACTCGCACTAGAAATTGTCCGTGTAACAGAAGCAGCAGCCTTAGCATCCGCACAGTGGATGGGCCGCGGAAAGAAAAATGAAGCAGATGATGCAGCAACTACAGCAATGCGTGATATGTTCGATTCAGTAAACATGGCAGGTACAGTTGTAATTGGTGAAGGAGAACTTGATGAAGCACCGATGTTGTATATTGGTGAAGAACTAGGAACAGGTAACGGTCCGGAAGTAGACATCGCCGTTGATCCATTAGAAGGTACAAACATCGTTGCAAAAGGTCTTGCAAATGCAATGGCAGTTATTGCAATCGCAGACAAAGGGAACCTTCTTCATGCTCCTGATATGTACATGGAAAAAATCGCGGTTGGTCCAAAAGCAGCTGGTAAAATTAGCTTAGATGATCCAATTGAAAAAACAATTGAAATTGTAGCAGAAGCTAACAATAAAAAGATTCGTGACCTAACGGTTATCGTTCAAGAACGTGAACGTCATCAAGATATTATTGACCGTGTTCGTGCAAAAGGTGCACGCGTAAAATTATTTGGTGACGGTGATGTTGGTGCGTCAATCGCAACAGCACTACCTGGAACGGGTATCGACTTATTCGTAGGTATTGGCGGAGCTCCAGAAGGTGTTATTTCTGCAGCAGCATTAAAGTGCCTTGAAGGTGAAATGCAAGCTCGCTTAGTTCCAATGAACGAAGAAGAAGAAGCTCGTTGTCGTGAAATGGGATTAGAAGACCCTCGTCAACTTCTTATGTTAGATGACTTAGTATCTGGGGATGATGCAATCTTCTCAGCAACTGGTGTATCTGCTGGTGAGTTATTAGACGGTGTTAAATTCCTTGGCGGAGATTTAGCTGAAACATACTCTATCGTAATGCGTTACAAAACAAGAACAGTACGATTCATTAAAACGCATCACCATTTAGATCATAAACCACACTTAAACTTAGATATTTAATAAAGGAGCCATGTGTATGGAAGAACGTTTCTTTCTGTACGACGACACTGTCGCTACAAAAACTCGTTTCGTTAGCTTTATGGGAGAAAATGAGCGTCATGATTTAGCGCTTTTATACTCCGATCGTCATTACGGTAAAACAATTGTACTTGATATGCAAAGTAATAAATTTGCAATTATCGGTGCTGACGATTTAAACGAACCAGGCTACTTAGAGCACGCATTTTCTATGACTGAAGAAATTGCAGAAGAATTACGCTCATTTTTATTTGAACTTATATAATTTATCGTATGCACCAGCTATTTTAGCTGGTGTTTTTCCGCTATAAGAGTTTCGAATTTTCAATCTTTTGTGTTATAATTAAGAATAAATCTATTTGGATAGAAAGGACGTTATCTACGTATGCCAACAACTACTTTGTAATGGACCAGCAATTGGATAGCATTACTCTCAAAAAAGCACCGTGCTTTTTCAAGGGAGTAGTCTGCCCATTCCCATTACAAAGGAACGTATTGCATCTGTAGTATGATGTTTACGGAGGTTCCTCTTTGGGGAACCTCCTTTTATTTTTGTCTTTTTCTCATGTCTTCATACTACAAGACATCCAAATAGCTGTATTACGTTTCTTTGCCACTACTATAAGAGGTGAAGGAAAATGCAGAAAGTACAACTTTCTTGGAGTTTATATGAAAATCAGCAACACACAATCGAAAAATATTGTAAAAATTGCGGACGTACTACCCTATTTACTGATACGAATATTCGTAGGCATAACGCCAATGGAAAAAACATATACCGCTTTGCCATTTATAAATGTTCGAAAGATCATACGTGGAATCAAAAACTGCATATTTATAAATCATTTACTGATCACGTTGAAACGATTGATATGACTCAGCAAGATCAACCAGAAACAACTACTACCATTTCCATTACGCAACATAAAGAAAGTGGCATAGCCGAAATCACGATCGTATTAGATATCGTTTTCGGTTCCCACCGCATTGATAAAGCCTTATCCACATATATTTCCGACTGGAGCCGTACACGCATTGTGGATAAAATTAAAAATGGGGATATTCAATTAAATGGACAACAAATGAAACCAAATGCAATACTTTCTGAAGGCGATTCTATTTCAATTTGTTTATAAGGGGGAGTTTCATGCTAAATGTGAGAAAAGGTACGATGAATTTATTAGACGAATTAGATGCAATGTATACAGAATGTAAAAAAGCACTCTTACAAAAGAAAATTTATCAATGGGATGATTCATATCCGACTCGAGAACATATTTCCTATCACTTAGAACAAGGTGAACTCTATTGCCTATTTGAGCATGATTCGCTTGTTGGTGCTGTTGTATTGAACGAATGGCAATCTCCCGAATACGCGCTTATTGATTGGTCAGAAACAGATGGATGTTTTCTTATCGTCCACTCTTTCGTCATCCATCCTTTCGCCCAAGGAAAAGGATATAGCAAAGTACTTTTATCCTTTTGGGAAAGTGAAGCGAAACGAAAAAACTATACCGGCATACGATTAGATGCTTTCACTGGCAATCCTGTTTCATTACGTTTGTATGAAAAGAATCATTATATTTGCCGAGGTGCTGTTTACTTTTCAAGTAAACAGCCTCCTCACAATTGGTATAACTGCTATGAAAAAATCCTCTTACAATCGTAAGAGGATTTTTTTACTTCTTCACTTTTCGTAATACAAAATGTGCACAACCGAAGTTACAGTACTCGTATAAATACTCCGTTAACGTACTAATTTTCGTATCATACGTCGCACGTTGGTTACTATCATCAAAGAATCCTCGCAGTCTAAGTTGCTCATATCCCCAGTCTCCAACGATATAATCATATTTATTTAAAATTTCTGCATAGCGCTCTTTAAATGCTTCTTCACTAAAACCGTCACGAAAGTTTTTAATTACTTCGTACTGAACATTATTAATGCTCACCGTAGCATGAATCTCTTGCTCTTGCTTTTGCTCCATCATTAACTTCCTCTCTAAGCATTCTTCTTTTTATCGTATCACAAAGCATAACAACCAACAATTTCAAATACAAAAAATTGCAAATTAGTACATGCTATGGAGAAGGAGGTGATACATCGTGAAAAAACAAATTTTACTTTCCCTTCTCACTCTTTCCTTATTTGCAGGCTGCCAATCAGCGAACAAAGCTGAAATGGAACGTGAAGAAGGAAGCCGTGTTCTTGTTTCCAATAAAAACGACATGTATCATACGGAAAATACAAATACAAGACTCACAAGAGTCGGTTATTCTTCTAAACAAAAGCATGAAGTATCTAACAAACAAGTAGGGGCCATTAATCGCGAGAAAGTCGCTGAAATGATTACAAGCATGACAGTCAAACTTCCTGACGTTACAAACGCTGCTACACTCGTTACCGATGATGAAGTATTTGTTGTATACCGTGCAAACACAACGGATCCAAAACTCGTAGCGGATCAAGTATATAGAGCTGCTTTGTCCATCGTCCCTCGCTATTATAAAGCATATGTATCAACAGACCAAAAGTTGATTTCCCAAATTCAAGGTCTTCAATCTGGCGCATTAAATGATACAGAATATACGCAAAGCCTCGATATGCTAAAACGTGAAATGAGTAAAAATCCTCATTTGAACAATACGGGGGATCAGACTTTAAATAATATGATTAAAAAGTAAAACAGGTGGAGAGAACCTCCACCTGTTTTACTTTTTATTTTTTATTACGATCCGCATAAATCTCCATCGCATCACACATAAACTGCGCTAACCCCTCGCCAAACTTATCGATATTTTTCGTGAAGCGCTCATCAGCGACGTACATTTGACCGAGTCCCTTAAAAGCGTCTAATGAATAGTGACTAAAGTTTTGCAAGTAATCGTACCATACTTTGATAGCTGCCTGCGCCTCTTTAGAATCTGGTGCATCATGTCTAAGCGTTGCTAAATTTCTATAAATAGCATTAAACTCCTCTTGGTTCTCTTTTGACATACCTTTTGCATATTCGTTCGCTTTATCTACAGCTGCATCTCCCCATTTTTCACGTGCTTCTTCTTCATATGGGTTATGGCTGAAATCGAATCCTTCAAATTTCTCTTTATTCGTCATTTCAATCTCTCCTTTTGTATGCTGAATTGTTTTATCAATCGTCGCAATCACCTTATCTAATCTGGCACGCTTTTCAAGAAGCATCTTCTTATGAAGCTGTAGTGCCTCTTCGCGATCAAATGATGGACTCATGATAATCTCTTTAATTTTCTTCAAAGGGAAGCCAAGCTCTTTAAAAAACAAAATTTGCTGCAATGTCTCTAAATTCTCATTGGAATACAGACGATATCCAGACTCTGTCGTCTCGTCTGGGGTTAACAACCCAATTTCATCGTAATGATGCAGTGTGCGCACACTAATTCCAACTAAATCAGCTACTTCTTTTACTCTCATTGTCATTTGTATCTCCCCCTTAGTACATACGATAAAGTATGACGCAACGTTAGAGTCAATAAGTAAATTCATTTTCTTTCTAAAAGTTTCATCTCTCCCCTATTTCATGCATAATAGATATGTACATATATTAGAAAGCGGTGAAAGTATGGTTTCAAATACTGTAATTGCCAGCATCATTTTTCAACTCATTGTCTCGATTCTGGTCCCAATTATCGTACTCGTTTATTTCCGTAAAAAATATAATATTAATTGGAAAGTAGTCGGCGTTGGTGTTCTTATCTTTATCGGATTCACCCAAATTCTTGAAACACCATTCCACCTATTTATGCGCGGTAATCCAACAATCGCTCCATTTTTAGAAAATCCGTTTGTCTTCGCAATTTATGGCGGATTGACTGCTGGTATTTTTGAAGAATTAGGACGCTTCGTTGCCTTCTTCTTCTTACTAAAAAAATATCTAGAATATAAAGATGGCTTCGCTTATGGAATTGGTCACGGCGGAATTGAATCTATTTTAATTGGCGGTTTTTCTGCATTACAAGCATTAATTTTTGCTAATTCTATTAACGATGGTAGCTTCTCTCGACTGATTGAACAAAAACCCGAGCTCAGTATTTTACAGGACATGTTAATTCAGCAACCTGCCTACTTATACTTCCTTGGTAGCTTAGAAAGAATTATGGCACTCGTGCTTCAAATCGCCTTTACAATGCTTGTTTTATACGCAGTAAAACAGAAGAAATACATCTTCCTAGTATACGCTATACTATTCCACGCATTTGTAGACTTTTTCGCGGCACTTTACCAAACAAAAACAATCAACATCTTCGTTGCCGAAGGAATTACACTTCTGTGTACAATTGGCGCTGTCGTTCTTATTCGCAAAATGAAAGAGAAATTAATGAGTGTACCGGAGTAAAAAATAAACCACCAAAATTGGTGGTTTATTTTTTATATGGATGATAACTTTTGCCCTCTTGCAGCTCCCTCTTTGTTTCTGCATCTATAACGATGTACTTATGAAACGCTTCTACTTCATTTTGAGTAAAAGAAGCGAAAAAATAAACTTGGCGATCAGGGTGAACAAAAAAATCTTGAAGCACCACTCTACTTCGACAACCGACAGCTGTTTTTTGCAGGAAAGAAAATTCCTCATCAGCCACTTCTTTAAATGAAATTTTTTTACGAACACTATATGCTGCATTTTTGTACTCTTTATAAATTTTCTTATCTAACTGTTTATAAAAAACATCCCCACTCACAAATGACTTATTTTGATTGCTTGGATAATTTAGTTTTCGGTTGGATTCTGCATATGTTGTGGACAATTGCGCAAGAAAACAAATAATGAATACGATACATATCATTTTTTTCATCATTGCACCTCAATTTTTTATTATCCACATTACTTTTCCACATATTTAAATCCATATGCTGTTTCCAATAAAAAGGAATTATTTCCACATTTGTCGAAGTATATAGCGTCAACTTGAAAGATGGGGATGAATTATGAAGAAAATTATTTTAATACGACATTGTTCAGCAACTGGGCAGGAATGTGATGCTGAATTAACGACCGATGGAAAAGACCAAGCAAATACCCTTGCTACATTCCTCTTAGAAAATACTCTACAAATCGATTATATTATTTCAAGCCCATTTGTCCGAGCTATCGATTCCATTCGGCCCTATGCACTCCAAGCTAACTTATCTATCCAAGAAGATGAACGATTAACTGAACGCATATTGAGTAACGTTCCAATGAATGATTGGATGCAAAAACTAGAATCCACTTTTACGAATATAGATATTGCCTTTTCAGGCGGAGAGTCAACAAAACAAGCAACAGACCGTGCCATATCGCTTATTCAAGACGTTTTACAATTAAACCATACGACAACACTACTTGTTACACATGGCAATTTACTTACGCTCATTTTAAAGCATTTTGATCATACGATTGGCTTTAATGAATGGAGAACTTTAACGAATCCTGATATTTACGAAATTACAATCGACGAACAATGTATCATAACACGCTTATGGGAAGCATTGTCCAAGTAATATCCCTTTCCAAAACATTCAGTTGACGCCACGAGAAGAGACTGTTCTAACAATAGAAAGGGGTATCATTTCATATGTACGAAGACGTACTTGCTTTACTACATAAAACAAATGTTTCTTATGAAAAATTCGAACACGAACCAGTACTCGATTATGAGACGGATCGGATCGTACGCGAGAGACTTGGCTTACAAGGCACTCCAAGTAAAAGCTTATTTTTAAAATCAAAGTCTGGAGATTATTACGTATTTTTTACGTTAGAGGGCACAAGGCTCAACCGGGGAGAGATGAAAGAACTAACAGGAGAACGCTTATCTCTCTGTTCTCCTGATGAACTACGAGACAAAACTGGTTGTACGCCGGGATGTGTGGCTCCTTTCGGATATTCACACGATGTAACAATTATTGTGGATAACGCTATTTATACGTACGATAAAATTTTAATTACACCTGGTGTACCTGAATTTACAATTGAATTATCCACAGAAGAATTAAAAAAGATTTTATTAACATGTACAAATACCGTTTTAGAGTACAAACAAAAAGAGAGCTGATCGTTAGCTCTCTTTTTTCATTATTTAGCTTCTGCTGTTTTTTCTTTTGCAGAACGTACTTGCTCGTCCGCATGGTAAGAAGAACGCACAAGTGGGCCAGCTTCACAGTGGCTAAATCCTTTGCTAAGTGCAATTTCTTTAAGCTCTGCAAATTCTGCTGGTGGATAATATTTAATAACTGGTAAATGCTTCTTAGATGGTTGTAAATATTGTCCAAGAGTTAAAATATCCACATTGTTTGCACGTAAGTCATCCATTGCTTCAATTAAATCTTCTCTTGTTTCACCTAAGCCGACCATAATGCTCGATTTAGTTGGAATATCAGGCTGCATTTCTTTTGCTCGACGTAAAAACTCTAATGAACGGTCATACTTTGCTCTAGCGCGAACTCGGTTAGATAATCGACGTACTGTTTCAATGTTATGGTTTAAAATATCTGGTTTTGCATCCATTAACATTTTTAAGTTTTCTTCTACCCCAGCCATATCAGATGGTAATACTTCGATAGACGTGAATGGGTTTTTACGACGTACTGCTCGTACTGTTTCAGCAAAAACAGCTGCTCCGCCGTCCTTTAAATCATCACGTGCAACCGCTGTTATAACAACGTGCTTTAAGCCCATTTGTACTACTGAATCTGCTACGCGTTCTGGTTCTTGTAAATCAAGCTCAGTTGGTAAGCCTGTTTTAACCGCACAAAAACGACAAGCACGTGTACAAACCGCACCTAAAATCATAAATGTTGCTGTTTTTCTTACAGCCCAGCATTCATGAATATTCGGACATTTTGCCTCTTCACAAACGGTATGAAGATTCTTAGAACGCATCATTTTCTTTAAGCCTGTATAGTTTTCATTCGTGTTTAACTTAATTTTCAACCATTCGGGCTTGCGCTTATATTCTGTTTGTTTTGTCATGGTTATCAACTCCGCACAATATGAAATAGTTTACCGTGTTCGCTTCTTTCAATGTAACATATCTATTCTAACGTATGAAAGCGATTTGCTCAAATGAAGATTCTAAGATTTTTTCCAATCGTTCCCTATAATGAAATACTCCGTATATCCCACACTAAAAAGAGTGATGTTGTGAAAGGAGTCTATTTCATGCTTCGAAAAATTTCTCTTTTGCTTTCTATTTGTTTTCTTCTACACCAAAACATCGCTTACGGTGAAGATAATCAGCAAAGCATATACGAAAAGCGCATGGCACTATATAAAGAAACCGAGCAATCTTCAGGCATTCCATGGTATTACTTAGCTGCAATGGATCAATATGAAAGAAATATACGGAGCGTAAGAAAAGATATTCCAAAAAAACCAGATGCCATCATTTCCCTTTATTTCAAACCAGAAATATGGGCTGGACCTGTTAATAGTAACGATACTCTCCCCCATACAATTTCTCTATTTGGCGGAATAGGTTTAGATGGTGACAAAGATGGATTTGCAAATGCAAATAGCGACCGTGATCTTCTGCATACTGCAGCGACTATTTTAAGGAAACAAGGAACGTCAGAAGACCGTATTAAAATTATGCTTTGGGAATATTATAGACGTGCAAAAACAGTTGATTTAATTAGCGAGTACGCCCAAATTTATAAACATTATGGACGTATTAATTTAGAAGGAAATGCTTTTCCTCTTCCGATTCGTAGTGACCATAGCTACCGTAGTACTTTCGGCGCTGGAAGAAGTTTTGGCGGAAGACGAATTCATGAAGGAACCGATATTTTCGCCGGATATGGCGTGCCAGTAAGATCGACTTGCTATGGCATTATTGAAACAAAAGGCTGGAACCGCCTTGGTGGATGGCGCATTGGTATTCGTGACCTTCATAATAATTACCATTATTACGCTCATTTAGGCGGGTTCTCAAAAGAAATACAGCTTGGACAAATTGTTGAGCCAGGAAAAGTAATTGGATTTGTTGGTAGCACTGGTTATGGACCTCCTGGTACAGCCGGAAAATTCCCACCCCACTTACATTTTGGCATATATAAAGACAATGGCTATACAGAATGGGCCTTCGATCCATACATGCATTTAAGCCTTTGGGAACGCAAAGAACGAGCAAATACAAAAAGATAACCGTAGCTGCATTGCTACGGTTATTTTTTATCCAGTAAAAGCCCGGCTCAGCCGAGTTTTACTTTATATGCAACTAACTATCTGTTTTCTTTTTATCAGGTACAGCAACACTTCCGCTTCCATAATACGTAGGCACTTCCCCTTGAACGATACGCGTCGCAATCGGAACATTTTGTTTCACAGTTATCTCTTTCGTATGAAATGGAATAATTACTTGCAATGTTACTTCCATTTCCATAACAATTTGAATCGCTGTAGTATTAATTCCATGCGGCTCAATTTTTTGTTTAATATCTGTATTCACATGCCCAATTGGCGTGAAATGAATCGGAATATCTGGTCCTATATTACCAAGAAGTGTATTATCAGTTACACGCCCAAAAGGAACTGCCATAGTCGCCCCGTTTTTTTCAGAAATACCTAGCTCCTTCAACTTCCCTTGTTCTACTTGTTGCAAATATTTTTCTATGTACGTGGTCGTTGACGTTACGATTTCATTTACTTGCTTCGTATTTAAATTAATTGTGGATACTTTTCCGTTTTTATCATTCTGTACTTTCATTAATGAATCGACATCGAATCCTTCATTAATTCTATCCTTTACCGCCTTCGTCATAATTGCTGTCGCCATTTTATGTGTCTCTACTTCCCCATATTTAATTAAGGTCGGCTGAATACTATTATTCACAATCCACAACCCTTGCGTAAGTAATATAACAAAAAGAATAAACGACATAAGCAGTATATACCGAAAGGCAATAGGTCCCCTTCGAAACCGCGAGTTTTTCGAGCGAAATATACTCATAAAAAAACCTCCTTCTTATATCATTTCTATGCAAGAAGGAGGGACGATATATGCTTATCTCATTTTTAATAATGCTTCTTTTCCAATCGTTCCTACTGGAATGCCTAACGCTTCAGCTCCAGTCGTTACCGATTCTAGTGGCGCTTCAAGAAGTTGTTCAATCGTTCTTACACCAACCGCACGGCCAGCAATAATTCCTCGATCACCTAATTTCTCATTTAAAAGACCTACATCTAATGCACCACACATAATATATCCTTTATCGCTCATTACAGCTAGCAAATTCGTCTTTGGAAGTTTCACGCTAACCGCAATAAACGTATAATTATCAATTATAATTGGCTCCACATTAACCATAGTTCACACTCCTCTCTTTCTTATCTGTATGACAAGAGAAAAATGAGTGTTACAAGTTAACTAGCCTATAGTTTAACGGAAGTTGTATGAGTTATTAACATATCCGTTAACACATCTCTAAGTAGTTCTGGCATATAATATTGTTTGCCAGAAAGTGTGGATAGCTCTGGGTATAAGTATCCAAACGTAAACATATCGATTGTTCCTACCGTATATATACGGTCTAACTCCAGCGATTCGCCGTTAATCAATACATCTTCTAATAAAATTTTATTGCCAGGAATCGTATCTGGAATGACTTCTACACCAGCATAAATCATTTTCCCCATCACTTTCCCCCGAAATCCGAATCCTTTCACCTCAAGATTCTCCATGTTCGGTTTACGTGCTTTCAAAATAACTTCTCTTAATATCTTTCCTGGAACTTTCAAAGCACACGGATTAATTGGATGTGGACAAATTCTGTGAATATCTCCGCGCGTTACAACACCCTCTTCTAGCCCTTCAAGAAGTACACCGGCGTTCACCATGCCAATCTCTGCATCGCACCATGTTTTCAGCGCACTTGCTAACATATGAGAAAACGGCGTCTCCTGAAACCAATCAACCGGTAATGACTCTTTTAAATGAACGACAGGCTCTGCCATTATATGCTTACTTTCTTCCTGCAGTATTTCAATTGTGGATAACGGATCGCTATAAGCACCTAACCGTTCCGTCTTAATCGCTCTACCGTCCTTTTCCAACAACTTCTTCGTCTCTTTATCCACAGTAAGCTGAACGTGGCCAACGTAACGTCCCCACTTTTCACAACAGCAAAGTAAAGTATTGTTCAGTAGAACACCACGCTCAAATAAATGATGCGTATGTGCACCTAAAATAACATCTATATCATAATGCTCTGCCATATACTCATCCATACTTTTTCCAAGGTGAGATAGGACAACGGTAATATGCGCCTCATCTTTCACTTCTTCTAAAATAGACTCTAAATGGATAAGCGGATCTTCAATATGCCAATCGAGCATATGATAAAACTCTAGATAAGCTACCGTTAATCCGATAAAAGCAATGATAATCCCATCTGTCGTCGTATGTAATTTATAAGGCTTCGCCCACGCTGGACGTACCCCTTCTTTTTCAAATAAATTCGCAACGAGCACCTCAAATCCAGCATCATCATATAGACGATTCAAATGCTCCTTCGCTAACGTAATGCCTTCATTATTTCCGATCGTTACATAATCATATAACGCCTCATTTAAAAGCTTCGTATTCCCAAGGCCATTTGTCGCTTCCGAAATACTATGAAAACGATCCACATGATCACCGATATCAACCGTCAAAACAGTCTCTCCCGCTTCCTGTCTTCGCTTTTTCTCCCCTAGAACAAACCGAGAAATTTGCGGCCAATTTTCAAAATGACTATGTATATCGTTTGTATGATAAAGGTGGATGATTGTTTCTTTATTTGTATTCAGAGAAAAAACCTCCTCTCAGTTCCTTACTGCCATTTACGCTATGCGCACACAATAATCCTGTAAATACTTTTCGTCTTTTCTTGCTATTTTACATTGTACTCGCATTGTGAGAAAAAGCAAAAGATTGTCCTTTTCATATGAGAAACTTTTGCTAATGCAGGAAAGAATTCCAGATAGTGGAGGGAGGGGTGGATTTGTCAAAAAGTTTAATAGAGAATTCAGTGAGTGGTTGTTCAAGTGGATTTGTCAGTATCTTTGTCTTAAACCTAGTCGTTCTCTGTTCTTATAAAATGTTTGGGGTATGTGAGGATTTTCTTTTGTCTTATCTTGTCGACAAATCGATATTCCTTGTCGAAACGTTGATATATTCCCATTTATGATCGATATATTTGAAAAATCGTTGATATATTTAGCTGAACACCCACCCGGGTATCCTCTCCCAAGCCAAGACAAATCCGCAAAACAAAAAAGCGCCCTGCACAGCAGGGCGCTTCTACTTTATCTATTAACCAATAGAACCTTCCATCTCAAACTTGATTAGACGGTTCATTTCAACTGCGTATTCCATTGGAAGTTCGCGAGTGAATGGCTCGATGAAGCCCATTACGATCATTTCTGTAGCTTCTTGCTCAGAAATACCGCGGCTCATTAGGTAGAATAATTGTTCTTCTGATACTTTCGATACTTTCGCTTCGTGCTCAAGTGAAACGTAATCGTTTTTGATTTCGTTGTAAGGAATTGTATCAGATGTAGATTGGTTATCCATGATTAACGTGTCACACTCGATGTTAGAGCGAGAGTTTTTCGCTTTTGGTCCGAAGTGTACGATACCACGGTAAGTTACTTTACCACCATGCTTCGCAATCGATTTAGAAACGATTGTTGAAGACGTGTTTGGTGCTAAGTGAATCATTTTCGCACCAGCATCTTGGTGTTGGCCTTTACCAGCAATCGCGATTGATAATGTTAAACCACGAGCGCCTTCGCCTTTTAAGATAACTGCTGGGTATTTCATCGTTAATTTAGAACCGATGTTACCATCAATCCATTCCATCGTTGCGTTTTCTTCACAAACCGCACGTTTTGTAACTAGGTTGTATACGTTGTTCGCCCAGTTTTGGATTGTTGTATAACGGCAATACGCATCTTTTTTAATGATGATTTCTACTACCGCACTGTGAAGTGAGTTAGTAGTGTAAACAGGTGCTGTACAACCTTCTACGTAGTGTACGTGTGCGCCTTCGTCTACGATGATAAGCGTACGCTCGAATTGTCCCATATTTTCAGAGTTAATACGGAAATACGCTTGAAGTGGTGTATCAACTTTAATACCTTTTGGAACGTAGATGAATGATCCACCAGACCAAACTGCAGAGTTTAATGCAGAGAATTTGTTGTCTGTTGGTGGAATTACTTTTCCGAAATGCTCACGGAAAATATCTTCGTTCTCTTTTAATGCGCTATCTGTATCTTTGAAGACGATTCCTAGAGCTTCTAGGTCTTCTTTCATGTTGTGGTATACAACTTCAGATTCGTACTGTGCAGATACACCAGCTAAATATTTTTGCTCAGCTTCTGGAATACCTAATTTATCAAATGTTGCTTTAATTTCATCAGGTACTTCATCCCAAGACTTCTCAGATTTCTCAGATGGTTTTACGTAGTACGTAATTTCATCGAAATCTAAGTCGTTTAAGTCGCCGCCCCATTGTGGCATTGGCATTTCATAGAACTTATCCAGTGATTTTAAACGGAAGTCTAACATCCACTGTGGTTCTTCTTTCATACGTGAAATCTCTTCAACGATCTCTTTTGTTAAACCGCGTCCAGCACGGAAAATCGAAACGTCTTTGTCTTTGAAACCATATTTGTAATCGCCGATATCTGGCAGTTGCTTCGCCATGTTGGTGTGTCCCTCCTTAGATAACCTCATTTTTAGGAACCTTTAACATTACTTATCTTCGTTTAAGCCCTTTTCTAACGCTTTCCACGCTAATGTTGCACATTTAATACGTGCAGGGAACTTGCATACGCCTTGTAATGCTTCAATATCTCCTAAATCGATGCTGTCATCGTACTCTTTTCCTAGCATCATGTCAGAGAAAATTTTCGAAAGCTGAAGTGCTTCTTCAATTTTCTTACCTTTTACTGCTTGTGTCATCATTGAAGCTGAAGACATTGAGATTGAACATCCTTCGCCTTCAAACTTCGCCTCTTGCACAATACCTTCTTCTACTTTCATCGTAAGTTGAATACGATCGCCGCAAGTTGGATTGTTCAAGTTAACGGTAACACTATCTTCTAACACGCCATGGTTACGAGGATTTTTGTAATGATCCATAATAACTTGACGATATAACGTATCTAAATTATTAAATGACATTTGTGAAATACTCCTTTGTCTTGATTAGCGATTCAACAAATGTATCAATTTCTTCTTTTGTATTATATAAATAGAAGCTCGCACGTGCTGTTGAAGAAGCTTTTAGCCACTTCATAAGCGGTTGTGCACAGTGATGTCCTGCGCGAACTGCAATGCCTTCTACATCTAATACAGTCGCTACATCGTGAGGATGTACGTCTTCAATATTAAATGTAACAAGACCAGCGCGATGCTTTGGACCATAAATTGTAACGCCATCTACTTCTGATAGTCTTTCTAAAGCGTATTGCGCTAATTCATGCTCATGCTTTTCAATATTATCAAGACCGATTTCTTCTAGGAAATCAATTGCCGCACCAAGTCCGATTGCATTACCGATAATCGGTGTACCCGCTTCAAACTTCCACGGAAGCTCTTTCCAAGTAGATTCTTGTAAATCTACGAAATCAATCATTTCACCACCAAATTCAATTGGCTCCATATTGTTTAGCAATTCTTTCTTACCATATAATACGCCGATACCTGTAGGTCCGCACATCTTATGAGCAGATAATGCGTAAAAATCACAGTTTAAATCTTGTACATCCACTTTCATGTGAGGTGTACTTTGTGCACCATCAACGACCATAATTGCTCCGTTTTCGTGTGCGATTGCTCCGATTTCTTTTACAGGGTTAATCGTTCCAAGTACGTTTGATACTTGCATAATAGAAACGATTTTTGTATTCGGTGTAACAGTTTGACGAACATCTTCTAAAGAAATTGTACCGTCTGGTTGAAGCGGAAGGTATTTCAAAGTTGCACCAGTTTTCTTCGCAACTTGTTGCCACGGAATGATGTTACTATGGTGTTCCATGTAAGAAATAACGATTTCATCGCCTTCTTTTACATTTTCAAGGCCATAGCTAGCCGCTACTGTATTTAATGCAGTTGTCGTTCCGCGCGTGAAAATAATCTCTTCCATTGATTTCGCGTTAATAAACTTGCGAACTTTCTCACGTGCACCTTCATACGCGTCGGTAGCTTTTGTACCGAGCGTATGAACACCGCGATGCACGTTAGAATTATATTCTTTATAGTAACGTTCTAACGTTTCAATGACTTGAATTGGTTTTTGAGAAGTTGCTGCACTATCGAAATAAACAAGTTGTTTGCCGTTCACTTTTTGATCAAGAATTGGAAACTGTTTGCGTATTTCATGAATATTCATTAGCGAACTTTCCTTTCAATTACCTCAACAAGCTGTGCTTTTACTCCTTCAATTGGAAGCTCATTTACTACAGGTGCTAAGAATCCATGGATGACTAAACGTTCTGCTTCGCGTTTTGGAATACCACGGCTCATCAAGTAGTATAATTGGTACGGATCTACGCGGCCTACTGAAGCTGCGTGACCTGCCATAACATCATCTTCATCAATTAAAAGAATTGGGTTCGCATCACCGCGAGCTTTTTCGTCTAGCATAAGAACGCGAGAAGATTGTTGTGCATTTGATTTAGATGCACCGTGTTCAATCTTACCAATTCCATTAAAGATAGATGTTGCACTATCTTTTTGTACACCGTGTTTTAAAATCCAACCTTCAGAGTGTTTACCGAAGTGAACAACTTTAGTTGTAAAGTTTTGTGTTTGGTTACCACGGCCAATTGTTACTGTTTTCGTATCAGCATATGAACCGTCGCCCATTAAGTTCGTAACGTTCTCTGAAATTGTGTTTCCGTCATTCATAAGGCCTAGAGCCCAATCAATGCGGCCGTCGCGTCCAACAACACCGCGGCGGTTAACGTAAGTTGTTACGTCTTTTGCTAATAGATCAACCGCACCGAATTTCACTTGTGCGCCTTGTTCCACAATTACTTCTGCTACGATATTTGCAATACCTTTAGCATTTTCATTTGCAACATAGTTTTCTACATAAGTTGCAGTACTGTTCGCATCAGCTACGAATAATACGTGGTTATATACGTTAGCTTCTTCGCCGTCTACTAAGAATACAGCTTGAAGTGGAGTTTCAAGAACAACGTTTTTCGGAACATATACGAATGCACCGCCGTTGATTAATGCAGCATGAAGTGCAGTTAGACGATGCTCGTCTACTTTCACTCCGTCTTTCATTAAATACTTTTGTAGTAATTCAGCATGCTCTGTTGCAGCTGTTACGATATCTGTGAAAATAACACCTTTGTCTTTTGCTTCGTCTGCTAAAGAAACGAACGCAGTTGTACCAGTACGTTGCACTAATACGCTGTTATTTTCATCGATTAAGTTTTTCACTGCTTCTGGAAGCTCTGTTAAAGAACTTACAGGCTCTTGCTTAGCAGCGTCGCCTTTTCCGATAAAGTCCCATTTTTCAATTTTCGTTTTATCAGGCGTTGGCATTGGAAGTTCTGTTGCTTGTGCAAGAGCTTGTAAGCGGAACTCAGTCAACCAAGCAGCTTCGTTTACTTCGCTTGCGCGTTGACGGATTGTTTCTTGATCGAAAGGTAATGTACCGATTGTCATGTTTATGCTCCTCTCTTACGCTTCTTGCTCTGTTGTTTCGTCTTCAATACCTAATTCTTTTTTAATCCAGTCGTAACCTTCAGCTTCTAGACGTTGTGCAAGCTCAGGGCCACCAGATTTAACGATACGACCGTTCATCATAACGTGAACGAAGTCTGGAGTGATGTAGTTTAATAAGCGTTGGTAATGCGTAATCATTAGGCAACCGAACTCTTCGCCGCGCATTTGGTTAATACCTTTAGATACAACTTTTAATGCATCGATATCAAGACCTGAGTCGATTTCATCTAAGATTGCGATTTTTGGCTCAATCATCATTAATTGAAGAATTTCGTTACGCTTTTTCTCTCCACCAGAGAAACCTTCGTTTAAGTAACGTTGTGCCATTTCTGGATCCATTTCTAGGAATTCCATGTTTTTATCTAATGTACGGATAAATTTCATAAGAGAAATTTCATCGCCTTCTTCACGACGTGCGTTAATTGCAGAACGTAAGAAGTCAGCGTTTGTTACTCCGCTAATTTCACTTGGATATTGCATTGCTAGGAATAGACCCGCTTGTGCGCGCTCGTCTACTTCCATTTCTAATACATCTTCACCGTCAATGATGATGCTACCTTCTGTTACTTCATACTTTGGGTGACCCATAATTGCAGAAGATAAAGTTGATTTACCTGTTCCGTTAGGTCCCATAATTGCGTGGATTTCTCCACCTTTTACTTCAAGGTTTACACCCTTTAAAATTTCTTTGCCGTCAATTGATACGTGTAAGTCTTTAACCGTTAATGTAGAACCAGCCATCTCAATACCTCCATTAATCCTATATATACATTTTAAAAATTCCTAAAACGTTCATATTCTCATTTTATTCTCATTCTAATTTTATATCAAATAAAATGATATCGCAAACGACGAAAAAAAGTAACCGTTTTTTCACAAATGTATATAAGTATTTCCTTTACATCTTTCTATGATACACCTTTCTTCTTATTTATATAAAGAAAAAAGGACTGGTAATTTCCCAGTCCTTTCCTTATATTTATTCACTTACCGGAAGTACAGCACCTTTATATTCTTTATTAATAAAATCTTGAATTTCTTTTGAATGTAACACTTCTACTAGCTCTTTAATTTCTTTTTTCTTCTCATCACCTTTACGAACTGCAATGATGTTTGCATACGGAGAGTCTGCTCCTTCAATCGCAATTGCATCCTTCGTTGGATTTAATTTTGCATCAATTGCATAGTTCGAATTAATGAATAAAGCATCTCCCTCATTATTTTCATACAACTTCGGTGAAAGTCCAGGTTCAACATCTGTTTTAAATTTTAAGTTTTTCGGATTTTCGACTACATCTTTTACTGTCGCCTTAACCACATCTACACCATCTTTAAGCTTAATCACGCCGCCTTTTTGTAACAATGCTAACATACGGCCACGCTCCGCTACGTTATTACTCATAATCACTGTCCCGCCATCTGGTAAGTCTTTTAAGCTTTTATATTTCTTAGAATAAATGCCCATTGGCTCTAAATGGATTTTTCCTGCGTTTACAATTTTATATCCTTTTTCTTGGATTTCTTTATCTAAGTAAGGAATGTGTTGGAAGTAGTTCGCATCAATTTCCTTATCCGCTAACGCTTTATTCGGCAACACATAATCTTGGAATTTTTTAATTTCTAATTTAATACCCTTTTTCTCTAATATCGGCTGTGCCTTTTCTAAAATAACAGCGTGTGGCACGTTAGAAGCTCCAACAACAAGCTTATTCTCATCTTTCCCTCCGCAAGCAGCTAATGTAAATACAGACAGCGCTGTAACAACTGACAATAGAATCTTTTTCATATGATGTCCCCTTCTCCCCAATAGTTATGTAGTTATGAAAAAGAGCTGGCATCAGACCAGCCCTTTTCAGCAATTATTCTTTTACAGGAACAACTGCCCCTTTATATTCTTTATTAATGAAGTCTTCAATTTCTTTAGAATGTAATACTTCTACAAGAGCTTTAATCTCTTTCTTATCTTTATCGCCTTTACGAACAGCTACTATGTTTGCGTACGGTGAATCATTTCCTTCAATTGCAATGGCATCTTTTTCTGGATTTAACTTTGCATCAATTGCATAGTTAGAGTTAATTAAAACAGCATCGCCTTCTTTATTGTTATACACTTGTGGCAATAAACCAGGCTCGATATCCGTTTTGAATTTTAGATTTTTCGGATTATCTGCAATATCTTTTGGAGTTGCTTTAACTGGATCTACCCCATCTTTAATTTTTAAAATGCCTTCTTTTTGTAAAATTGCTAAACCACGTCCATGGTCAGCCACAGAATTACTCATAATGATTGTTGCTCCGTCCGGAAGTTCTTTTAAGCTCTTATATTTTTGAGAATATACACCAATTGGCTCTAAATGAATTTTTCCTGCTACTTCAAAGTCATACTTTTTATCTTTAATTTCTTTTTCTAAATACGGAATGTGCTGGAAGTAGTTTGCATCTAAATCCTTATCCGCTAACGATTTATTTGGTAATACGTAGTCTTGGAATTTTTTAATTTCTAACTCGATTCCTTTTTTCTCAAGTAACGGTTTTGCCTTTTCTAAAATTTCAGCGTGCGGTACGTTAGAAGCACCAACAACAAGTTTCTTTTCATCTTTATCTTTCCCGCCACAAGCAGCTAAACCAAAAATTGAAGTTGAAATAAGTGCCGTAAGTAATAATTTTTTCATTTGAAACATCCTCCCGTTTTTTATTATCGTTTATCTATTCGAGTCGTTAAACTATCACCAATCCACTGAATTAAAAATACAACTAGTAATACACAAATTGTCGCAACGATTGTTACATCGTTATTCCCTCTCTGGAATCCTTCTAAGTAAGCAAGTGTTCCAAGACCACCAGCACCAACAACTCCCGCCATTGCTGTATAGCCTACTAAAGCAATTGTCGTAACCGTAATACCAGATACTAATGCTGGTAACGATTCTGGAATCAATACTTTTAAAATAATTGTGCTTGTTTTTGCTCCCATTGCTTTTGAAGCTTCAATTACACCTTTATCAATTTCGCGAAGTGCGATTTCAACCATTCTCGCATAGAATGGTGCCGCTCCAATAATTAAAGCCGGCAGCGCGGCACTTGCTCCAAGAATTGTTCCAAGAAGAATCTTTGTGAATGGGATTAATAAAATAATTAAAATGATGAACGGTATAGAACGGAATATATTTACGAATGCTCCAATCACCGTATTAATTGATTTGTTTTCCCATAAATTATCTTTCGCTGTCATGAAGAGTAACAATCCTAAAATTAGTCCTAAAACAAATGTCGCAAGAGCTGCGATTGCCGTCATATATAACGTTTCACCAGTTGCTTCTAACATTTGATTCCAATCAACATTTGCGAGTAACTTATCCATGTGCAATCACCTCCAGCTCTACTTGATCTTGATGAATTCCTTCTATTGCTTGCTGGATTGCTGTTTCCTCACCATTTAAATGAACAACTAAACTACCGTAAGAACCGTTATTCGTTTGTGCGATATTTCCTTGCAAAATGCTAACTTCTATATCACTGCGCTGCATCAATCGTTGAAGCACTGGTCTTTCTACAGCCTCACCGATAAACTGCAAACGAATCACTTTTCCATCTGGATATTTTTCAATTAAACTTTCAATCGTTTCATTTGTATCTTCAGAATCTGTTAACTGCTGTACAAATCGTTTCGTAATATCTTGCTTCGGATTACGGAATACATCAAGTACTGGACCCGTTTCTACAATCTTTCCTCTCTCCATTACTGCCACTCGATTACAAATCTTTCGAATTACGTGCATCTCATGTGTAATGAGTACAATTGTTAAACCAAGGCGCTTATTAATGTCTAATAGTAAATCCAAAATTTGATCTGTCGTTTCTGGATCAAGAGCTGACGTTGCTTCATCACATAAAAGTACTTGTGGGTTGTTAGCTAATGCTCTTGCAATCCCAACGCGTTGTTTTTGTCCCCCGCTCAGCTGAGATGGGTACGCGTCTCCTCTTCCTTCTAATCCAACAAGATGAATTAATTCATCAACACGTTTTCTTCTCTTCGTTTTATCAACACCTGCAATTTCAAGTGGAAACTCTATATTTTCACGTACAGTTCGTGACCAAAGTAAGTTGAAGTGCTGAAAAATCATTCCGATTTCTTGCCTTGCCTTACGAAGTTCACTTCCTGTAATTGCTGATATAACACGATTCGCAATTGTAATTTGGCCAGAAGTCGGTTTCTCTAACTGATTAAACAATCTGATTAAAGAACTTTTCCCAGCGCCGCTATATCCGATAACACCAAATATTTCGCCTTTTTCTATTTTTAAATTGGCGTTATCTACAGCAGTGACATCACCGCTTTTCGCCTTATATATTTTCCTTACATTCTCTAATAGAATCATGATGTTCACCCCTTTTTTGTTTAGGTCGACTCCGCAATTTTTTATTTTTAATGCGTGTAGTCCACTGTTATCATTACTTTTATTATTTGAATGTCCTCCACATTCAAACAATAAAAAAACCTTTCTGCTTTAGAGAAGCAGAAAGGTTTATATGCGTATATAACAACATTATCCCTCTCTCTCATCTCTCAAAGCATTCGCTTTGCAGGAATTGGCACCATTTCAACATAAGTTGACGGTTGCCGGGCTTCACAGGGCACAGTCCCTCCACCTCTCTTGATAAGAGAAATCAGATTCAATTTTCGTCTGATTTGAAATTTATGAAATTGTCTATATTTTATGACTTGAATTGTATCAATATACACTCACCATGTCAACAGAAATTTTCGCAAAAAATGAAACTTCAGAATTTTAAGCACCTACTGACATCGGTTTACATATATGAAACATTGATTCAACTAATAACATCGTTTGGTACGTTCCCGAATATTGTACACGCCCATCGTTCATTAACATTTGCAATCGTACATTTCCATTCACCAATTGTTCTATATCCTTTTCGTCTAAGCAAATGATTTGTTCCGTTCCTCTTTCCTCTTGTAGCAGCTCTATATAATCTCTTGAAATTTGTAACGAACAACTTTCATCTCTAAAGCGGAAATTAACAGTTTTCTCCTCTCGTCTTAAAAGCGGCTCTAAATGATATTGACCATTAGCGTAATTTACAAATGATTGAAGCAAAGAATATAATTTCACCCTAAATCACATCCTTCATATCACTTTCTATTACATACCATTCCCTCTCAATAAAGAGCAATCCTGTTATTTTCGCTCGACAAATACTGTATCCATCCTGCATCTCGACATATTTCCCAAGAAATATGTCGAGGCGGCAAAAATTTTGCCGCCTACTTTAATTCCGTATATAGATATTCAACCGAATGAAATGCATATATCTTCTTCATCAGTGTCCCATTTTCAAAAACAAGTAAACAAGGTACACTTTCAATCCCATACTCTTTCGCTAAATGCGGAGCATAATTTAAATCTAACATCCCAATTTTGAGGCCTTCAATTGTCATCTCAACGACTGTTAACATCTTTTTTGCTAATTGGCATGTTCCACACATTGGAGTATATACATATAACACTGTTTTTTCTTCATTCTCTATTAGGGCTGTAGCTTCGGCTCCTGTCCAATCGATCACTTCTATCATTCCTTACCGTAAATATTCTGTATAAACGTCAATGTCGGCTCCCCATAATACATTTGCTAAGTGTGTAGATGGTGCAGTTGCCACTTCTCGGTACGAGCGATCAATATAGATATGCTCGGCTTGCGGAAATTCTTTTCGAAATTGTTTCCTTAACTTTTCTCCAGCATCATCAGCATCCACTAGCACATACACTTCCTTATCAAAAAACTGATCAACGAGCTCATCCATTTTCGACAAACCAATTGTACCATTTGTACAAACAATTTCCACTGGTTCACGAATAATAGATTCAATCTTTCTTCTATCTGATGTACCTTCTACAATAATGACTTTTTCCACATAAATCATATGTCATCACCCGATCACCATATACTATACAACCTTGAACTTAGTATATAGTATATTCGTTATTTTCATGTTGTTTCCTGTTTATTTTTGCAAAAGAAAAGCGAAACCGACTGTTTAGCCCTGTTGGCTAAGGTTCTTCCGTACAGAAGACGCTTTTTGTCTTCTCGTGCGGAAGGTTCTTAGACATGAAGGGCTAGGAGTTGGAGCTAGACAATGAAAAGCACAAGCGGCTAGACCTGCATAAAGATTAAACGAAAAAGTTTTTTCAAAAAACGTTCTCCTACACGATAATTAGTATATGATTCTACATTCATTATTTTACACAAAATAAAAAAGGACAGCACAAAGGCTGTCCTTTAGTCGACTATAATTAGTCTTGGTTTGTCATTTCTGCATATTTTTCTGCAGTTAATAACTTCTCAACTTGGCTTGCATCAGAAAGTTCAACTTTAACCATCCATGCACCCTCGTATGGAGATTCGTTAACAAGTTCTGGTTGGTCACTTAATTCTTCGTTTACTGCTACAACTTTACCGCTTACAGGTGCGTATAACTCAGAAACTGTTTTAACAGATTCTACGCTTCCGAATGGCTCGTCAGCTTCGATTGTTGCACCTACTTCAGGAAGTTCAACGAATACGATATCACCTAGCTCACCTTGTGCAAAGTGAGTGATACCGATAACAACTTCATTACCTTCAGTTTTTACCCATTCGTGTTCTTCAGAGTAACGTAAATTATTTGGAATGCTCATGACTGTACCTCCAGTGAATGTATTAATTATGTAAAAATACCTTATTGGTACTTTTTCCACACACTTTCAAACTGCTCTTCGTTAAAACCAAGTGTTACATTCGTTCCATCTGTTACAATTGGACGTTTGATCAACATGCCATCAGATGCTAAAAGCTCATACATTTCGTCTTCGCTTGCATCTTTCAACTTATCTTTCAGACCAAGTTCACGGTAACGCATTCCACTTGTATTAAAGAATTTTTTTAATGGTAATTCACTTTTTTCATGTAAATTACGTAAATCTTCTTTTGATGGTGGATTTTCAACAATATGAATCATCTCATATGCTACATCGTTTGCCTCAAACCATTTCTTTGCCTTTTGACATGTGCCACACTTTGGATATGAATAAAATGTTACTGTCATAAATTCACCTACTTTTTTACTAACCTTTACCTTTATCATATAGAAAACGTTTTATTATTTCAAACCATTATTCGCTAAACTTTTACTTATTTCGTGATAATTTTTAATAATCCTGCGAATTTTTCTTATTTTTCCGCCATTTGTTAAGAAAAAAATAAATATATAAATTTTTTTAGATTCTGCACCAAACATATATCTTAAACAAGCGTTTGATTAATTTCTTATTTTCCTTTGTTAGCCTTTGAACTACATGAGTTTCTTTCTACCGAACATACAGCTTAAACAAACGTTTGATTAATTCTCTATTTTTCTTTCTTAACCTTTGAGCTGCATCGGTTTCTTCCTACCGAACATACAGCTTAAACAAACGTTTGATTAACTCCCTATTTTTCTTTACTAACCCCTGGGCTGCATCGGTTTCTTCCTATAGTCACAAAACTTGGAAACAATTCACATGACAAAGGCGCACAGATAAAAGGAACTAACGATTTTGGCCGTAATAGTGAGAGAATTCCATGATGATTAAGAAATTACTACAAAGAAAAAGCCATGCATACACATGACTTTCATAGCATACTCACTTCTATATTCAATAGAAATTAAAGTGAATTATATTTCTTTACTTTTAAAGGAATATAATTCACATATAAATCTATAGCATAAGTAATAATCAAAATTACTTTTCCTTCATCAGTAAATTTCACTTACAGAAACTGTTCTGAAATTTTCCTTTTTCCCCATCTCTTTGGAAGCCATTCAACTCCTAAGAACATAATAATAATCCCTCTACTTATTAACTAGCTACTTTTCTTTTTTCCATGATATTTCAAATTCCCCACCATGTTCTTCTGTTATAATTTTAACTTTATATGTATCATCTTTAGACACTTTAATATTATTTTCGCCTTTTCCACTATTAACTTCCAGTATTGTATTATCATCTGAATCTAAAACATAAGCCTTTATGGTTCCTTGCTTAGTTTTATCATCAAAAGTAAATATCCAACTTTCACCTTTTTTTACATCCATATCTTGAGTTGCAAAACCTGTGAAACTTTTATACTTTCCATCTATACTATTTGAACCTCCATGAACCTTACCACCAACAATCGTTCCCTCTCTTGTAAAACAACCACTAAGAACCACCAAACATAGAACAAATAATAATGTATTTTTAATAGTTTTCAACATCATTCCCCCTTATTCTCACAATAAATACCCCCTATTTCCATTCAAAAAAACTATAGCATCTATAATATTATTTTAACTCTTCACGCAACTCCATTTACATATCCAGTAAAAATCACCTCTGATATATGTTCATGATTAAAAAACATATTATATTCGGTTGAAATATTTCCGATAGGATAATAACAAGCTACATAATCCCAAGTTTTCTTAGTTTTTGAATCTTCTTGTTTTCTATCATATATCATCAATGGTTGTTCCCATGTTTTAAATTTCACAGCTGAACCAATCGGAAGTAATGTATCTTTCTCTACTTTCTCCATTTTAATTCACCTCTTTATTTAATGAAAAATTTACCTATTTTATATAAAATTAAAAAACTAATAGGAACTGTAATTAAATATATCAATGAAAAGATTATTTTTCTTTTAAATTATATGTAACATCAAACATTGTAAAAATAATAGTACCAAAAAAACAAATAACAAAAAGAATTATTAAAATTTTTTTCAAACTTTCTAAAGTCATAAAAAATAATCCTTTTTATTTTATCTTTACTTCAACACCTGTACCCACAGGACTAGCTCCAGGCCCCCAAGGGAAATTTACTTTAAATCCACTTGAACTTACCTTAAAAGAACCACCCGTTTGTCCAAGTGAGGGTGAACCCCGATATGTAAATCATGATTTGTAAATGGTATAGGTATATCTATACCCACTTCATATTTTGCTAAAGAGGCCTCCTCCCCAAGTTCAAAACCATTTTTATCTATTTTATCAGCAACTTCTGTATTCCCCATACTTAAACTAGCTTCTACATAAAAAAATAAGAAGCCTCGTTTACAGGCTCCTTCATCATCGACTTAAGTAATCCGAAATGGTTTGAAATACTACTATATACATATTATGAATATTTCGATCGGAAACAGTATCATTATATAATCCCATACCCCAATATTGACCTTCAGGGTTCCCCATATTTACAAACCCTTGCGTATACGTCATCGTTTTATCCTTTGGGGTATTATCATAATCTAAATCCTTGTTAGTAAAAATTAAATACGGTCTATCTTGCAAACCAATAAAAAATACCGGCTTCTTTAACGATAAAAATAAGTCCGTATACTGCTCCTTTGATGCCTCTTTAAAGTATTCTTTCATAACGAAAAAACCATCAACTTTTGCTGATTTCTCCTGCATTTCTTCTAACTTTATACTTTCAAACTTTACATTCCTAAACGTATCTTTCGGCTTTTCTCCAACAACTCCAATTACGAGTGCTCTTCCGTTATATTCTAATTTTTCTCCTTCGTTATTCTTTGCACACCCAGCACCTACTAGGCATAACAATATAAAAACTAAAAAATATGATAAACGCTTCATTTAGCACCCTCCCCCTTCTTTTTAGTCAAGTGACAAAAACGTAAGGTTAATTCAAGAAAATGTAAGTAAAATCGATAGCCCAATTCACGTTTCTATATTATAATCAATTGAATTTACTTACATTACTAAACATAGGAGATCAACATGAAGAAATTTAAACTTTCATCTTTTCTTCCGTTAAGTTATATACTTCTACTCGTACTCGTAAGTCCCCTTTACGACGTATTAAATAAATCGACTGTTCACGCAGTAGACGTTACAACTGTAGTAGATGATTGGATTCCATTTGTAAAAGCATTTATTATTCCTTATTTACTTTGGTTTCCATACTTATACGGCGCACTTATTTATTACTGCTTCGCTGACCGAAAGCAATATTATGTCACTTTAAGTAGTGTTATTTTTGGAAAGCTTGCTTGTTTTTCTATTTATTATTTTTGGCAAACAACTGTACCGCGTCCGACTGTCGTTGGAACAGATGTATTTTCTGAACTAGTTCGCTATATTTATAGTATCGATCAACCGGTAAACTGTTTCCCTAGCATTCACGTTCTTACTACATTTGTAATTATGTTAGCTTCCTTTAAGCGTAGAGAACAACATGCTTTTGAATATTACATCCTTACTTTCTTCGGTACACTTATTATTTTATCAACGCTATTTACGAAGCAACATGCCTTTGTAGATGCCGTTTCTGGAATGACACTTGCAAGCATACTATACTTCGGCGTTCAGCTCTTATTAGCAAAAGAACCGATAAGAGTTCCAGTAAAACAAAATCATAAAATGTAACATAAAAAAGCAGACTGTGGCTTCTCAGTCTGCTTTTATCTATTATTAAGGAGATTTTCAATTTAAGATTGCGGTACAGTCATATCACCAGAATGAATACGACCTGCTTTTTTAAGAGCAATGTAAAGTATATAAGAAACAGCTACTGGAATGACGATATAAGTAATTACCATCGCCGGGAGAACTTCCCATCCTTCGCTGGAAATTAAATTAATTGGTGCGATAAGAGAACTTAATCCAAGACCTGCAATTTCTTTTCCTGCTTCCAGTTGGAAAATTAATGCGGATACCGGACCGACTATAGCACTGGCGACGACAGTTGGGACGAGAATCATTGGATTTTTAGTGATATTTGGCAACTGTACTTTCGGAGTACAAAGAGCTTGAGCTAATATGCCACCTAAATTGTTTTCTTTTGCTGAGATGACAGAGAATCCAATAAACTGAGCGACGCATCCGGCAAGAGCTGCACCACCTGCAACACCGTCTAAGCTGCGATCGCTAACGCAGCTGATGAAGCTGGAGAGATAAGTAATAGTCCCCAAACTACTGCAATGACGATAGAAGCGATAAACGGGCTACCAGCTGAGCTATCTTTAATGAACGCTCCAACTGCATTTAAAACAGGAGTAATATTATGAGATAACCAAATACCAACTAAACCAGAACCTAATATGGCCGCAAATGGAACGAGCATCATATCTAAAGCAGTTTTTCCGCTTAAACGTTTACCAATATATACAGCTAAAGTTGCTGTTAATAAAGCACCGATTGGCTCACCTGTTTTAATAATTAGACCAGCTTCAGTAATTGAAATGGATCCGGCACCAATCGCTCCGGCTACCATCGCCGAGAAGATTACAAGACCATTTGCACCGAGCATAAAAGCAATTCCAGCACCAATGGCTGGTGCCATAAGTGATTTTGCAACAACTCCGATTGTAATAAGCAACGGAATATCAACAATTCTTCCTATATTTTCGATTAGTAAACCAATTCCGAGGGATACGAAAATACCTTGTGCGATTCCAGCAGATGCTTTAAATACACGAGACATTATATATTCCTTCATTTGTTTCACCTTCTTCTATAAGTTAGTAACCAATTGTTTTCATATAATCACGTAAAATATCGTTTGATTTTGCGAATCGAGATTCTTCATCCTCTGTTAAATTGAGTTCTACAACTTCTCTTATACCGTCTCTAGTAATAATAGCTGGTACTCCTGTACAAATATCGTATTCACCGTACTCACCATCTAAAATGGCTGATACAGCAATGACACGATGATCATCATTAAAGATTGAGCTTGCAATATATGCTAGAGAATTTCCGATTCCGTAATAAGTAGTTCCTTTACGTTTATAAATTTCCCATCCGGCTTTTGCAGTCTTCTCAACGATTTCATCTAAATCTATTTCACCAAATCGTTCTTTTTGTTCTTCTAAAATTTGCAGAATTGGCTTTCCACCAACAGTTACATGAGACCAAGCAACCATTTGAGAATCACCATGTTCTCCTAATGAATACCCATGAATACTACGAGGGTCTACATGTAGCATTTCAGATAAAATTGTTCTTAAGCGAGAAGAATCTAGTGATGTACCAGTACCGATTACGCGATTTCTAGGTAATCCAGATAATTTCCAAACTTGATATGTAATAATATCAACTGGGTTCGATGCAAGTAAGAAAATACCATCAAATCCACTTTCCATTACGCCACCAACAACACTTTCCATAATCTTCGCACTCGCTCCTAAAGTATCTAAGCGACTTTGCCCTGGTTTTGGTGCTGGACCTGCTGTAATAATAACGATGTCCATATCTTTGCAGTCTTCATAGCTTCCTGCATATACTTTTGTTCTTGTATTTGTAAAGTTAATGCAATGTGATAAATCCATTGCTTCCCCAACTGCACGTTCATGATTTATATCAATTAATAATAGCTCTTCGCAAATCCCTTGATTTACAATGGAATACGCACAACTTGATCCAACTAATCCAGTACCGATAATTGCAATTTTTCTTGTATGTCTTTTCATAGCAATCTCTCCTAAGTGATCATATAATCTATTTCTTTTGTTCTTTACACTCTTAATTATAGAGGTTCTCACGATAGAAACCATGGATACTTTGTGAAATATTGAACAAAGTGTTTGTCCTTTTTGTGAATTGTTATATTCCATTTTCGTCATATTTGTTACAACTGGAAAAATATTTATTATGTATTTATTGACATACAAAAAAATAAAACGAGCGAATCTATTTTCGCCCGTTTTTTCATCCAATTATTCTGCACTTAACTGACTTTTTAATTGCTGCACGATCATCGGATTAGCAGGTGCTGCCGGTTTGTAATAACTCTTTTGCTTTGCGTACTCATACATATTACGTTGGCGCGCCTCATCTTGATTACGAATTTGGATTAACGTTTGATGTAACTGTTCATTATCAGACTGAGCAATATAATTTGCATAGCTTGTTAAACTTGCATTTAATCCTGCTAAATAATCATTTACCATATCTTTTTCATTCATCTTTCTCTTCCTCCTATCCTAGGAAAGTCATTAATTGCTGTTTCGTATTTCGTGCATCTTGCGCATCTTTTTGTAGCATTTGTTTCAGTTGTGGATCTGTACACGTCTGTGCATACTGCTCCAACTTGTTAATAATGGTAGCGTGTCCACCAATCAAATGACGTAAATTTTCTACTTCAAGCTCTGTTAAGTTTTGCATATAACATACCCGCCTTTCTTTGTTCATTCATCATTAGTATTTGGTTCTTTTTGGATTGTATTCATCAATTTTCCCCACATATAAACAAAATAAAAGATGAATAGCTAGGCCATTCATCTTTTATGCTAAATATTCATTCAATTTTATAAAGAAACAATCATACTTATACTCACAAGTAGGTTCCATACAATATGTAAAATGATGCTAGGTAAAATAGATTGTGTTTTCTTATATAACATAGCAAATACAATCCCCATAATCATTGCCGTAACCGGAAAACCACCATGAAGAATCCCAAAGATGAAGGAAGAAATAATGATACCAACTAGAAAACTATATTTCTTTTCAAAAAATCGATACAAAATACCTCTATATAAAATTTCTTCTTTAATTGGTGTAATTATAGCAACACTTAACACATATATAATACTTTGTAGACTATTTTGAAGTCCTAAGCTCCCTAATTGATCTCGTTGCTGCTCTGCACTTTCAAAGCTAAACAACTCTAACATTACATACTGAGTTAATGCAATGATGATAAAACCTATTAATAAATACAAGTAGGTTTTCCCATTTTTTAAAATAGATACATCCCATATGTTCTTAATAAAATGAAGCACTGGTTTATACGCAAATAAAACAATAGTAACAACAGCTGCATCAAATAGAAGTAAATAATATCCCTCTAAATTAGCACGTAATACCTCTTCTCCAAAAATTCCAAGGGCTAAAGCAAGGAATAATCCCCCTAAGAGTGAGAACCCTAGAATGCTTGCAATCGTTACAACTAGATTTTTATATGTTATGTTATCTACTTCTCTTTCTGCATTATACGCGTCTAATACTGTTTTTCTCATACTATTCCTCCATTTGTTTTCATTACCTTAACAAAAACCCTTTAATACAAATATATAGATAATATAACAAATTTTTCAAAAAGAATAATATGCAATTTTACATATCATGAAAGCTTTGTATTATATAGTTTTTGGAATTAGATTACTATAGAATAATTATTAGATGAAATTCCAAAAATTTCTTATCTATCCACCATAACCCTCGCATCATATAAATTTTATTAGTTAAAGGAGCAATGAACATGAAAACACATGACTTCCTTACAGAAATCCAGAAGGGCTCTGAGCCTAGTCCATATCAAGATCCTATTGCTTTTATTTTCGTTTGCCTTTCCGTAGCTATATACACATTTTTCAAACCTGCTAAATAATATCATGTAATGAGAAAAAGCCTACCGTTCTTTTCGAATCATATGCACTAAAAAACCTTAGAATCACTTCTAAGGTTTTTGTTTGCCTCGCTTCTTATTCACGTAATCCTTTAATAAACGTTTCCAATAATACATGTAAACTTATATCCAGATCTAACGGCAAACCAAATCCGCCTTGCTGTTCAATCGAAGCAAATCCATGACAAATACTTCTGAATCCGCGTGTCGCATGAAGTGCATTCTCTCCTTCTAAGCCATACTGTTGTAAAACTTGAAGACAAAGCTTTACAATTTCGTCACCTGCTTTTCTTACTTCTTCATCTCGTAAAAAAGTTGCTTCATATAGTCCAGGATGTTTTCGGACAAATGCTACATACGCTTCTCCTAATGCATGAATTGCTTCATCCATACGTTTATCCTCGGCCGCTTCTTCCAGTTTGTTATGCAGCTGTTTTATTCCGTAAATACCAAGATTTTTCCGTACATCTTGTAATCCTTTTACATGATTATATAGTGAGGGCGAACGTATCCCTAACCTTTGCGCTAATGAAGCTAACGTTACTTCTTGTATTCCATTTGTATCTGCAATTTCTGCAGCTGTTTCTACAATTTTCTGTAATGTAAGTCCGATTCTCGGTGACATAAATTACCCCTCTTTCTTACTTTCTATATTCCGCTTCGCTTCCTTAATAGAAAGCTCTATGACGGCCCCTGGATTCTTTATCATTTTTCCGTGCCCTGCCGCAAGCAAGGAAGGTTCATATTCGCTTAGCTTCTGTGCACTTTGTAATGATATTTCTTTGCTCCACGTTGCCATCGCTGGAAACGGAAACCAAAATTTCATTTGTCCCGAAACAGCCATACCTCCTCTTGTTTGAAATGCATCCCCAACAATAAGAGCTTTATTTCGTACATCAAGAAACGACATGGATCCTGGTGTATGTCCCGGTGTCATAATTGCAAGAAGCGATCCAACTCGGTCGCCATCTTCTAATAAAACATCAGGTACCGTTTTTACTTTTTTAGGTACACCGCCTTTTATCGGTATATTCGGTTCATCCTTTTGTAACGTCGTATCTCCTTCTAACAGCTTTGCGTCCCGCTTAGAAATATGGACTGGAACATGAGGAAGTACTTCCTTTAATGCATCTAATGCACCGATGTGATCATCATGCGCATGTGTTAATACAATCTTAGTAATTGGTTTCCCTATTTTCTCAGCCGCCTGTAAAATACCTTTTGCGCTATATGGCAAAGCCGCGTCAATTAAAGTTAAACTATCTTCTTCCTCTACAAAGTAACAATTTACAGGAAACGCTCTTGGCAAAAATGACAATTGATATAACGTTTTTTCATGTATCATCCTCATAGTCCCATCTCCCTTTTCACAAAAACTAATACCATTAGTTTTATGTCACTAAAAATTTCTTTTTTTCAAAAAAAAGAACAGTAGCCGTATAAACGACTACTGTTCTTTAAAGATATTAAACTGTGTAACGCTCATCTTCTAAAATTTTCGCAGCGATTTCACGTTTCTTCGGAATTACGTTAAGTGGTGTGTGGCGAGTTAATTTACGTAATGATGATAACATCATGCGCAGCATGTCGCCGTTTTCAACTGCGATAAGTGTTTCTTTCGCATCTGCTTCGATTTCGTTGAATGCTTCTTGGCAGAATACTTCAGTGTATAACACTTTTTGTTTATTCTTTTCAAGACCAGTTGTTTTAATTGCTTTTTCTGTACGAAGAACAGCTGACTCCATTGCGTATAGGTTGCTTACGATGTCAGCGATATTTACAAGAATTTCTTGCTCTTTATCTAATGCTTTACCGTATTTTTGAGCAGCTAATCCAGCTACCATTAAGCCGATTTTCTTCGCATTAGTTACTAAATACTTTTGAAGTGCTAATGGCTCATCGCCTACTTCTTCTGGCATCATCATCATTAACTCTTCTTGTAATTTTTGTGCTTTTTGAAGAAGTGGTAATTCACCTTTCATCGCTTTACGTAAGAACGTACCTGGTACGATTAGGCGGTTAATTTCGTTCGTTCCTTCGAAAATACGGTTAATACGAGAATCGCGGTACATTCTTTCAATCTCGTATTCTGCCATGAATCCGTAACCACCGTGAATTTGAACACCTTCATCTACTGTATAGTCTAATACTTCAGAACCGAATACTTTGTTTAAAGAGCACTCGATTGCATATTCAGCGATAGAAGCTGCTACTGCTTTACCGTCTTTTACTTCTTCTTCAGATAATGTGCTCATGCGGCTTTCGAATAAACCTACTGTACGATATACAGAACTTTCAGCTGCATATGTTTTTGCTGCCATATTCGCAAGTTTCTCTTGAATTAATGGGAAGCGAGCGATTGGTTGCTTGAACTGTTGACGTTGGTTTGCATATTGTGCTGAAATTTCTACTGCACGTTTTGCAGATCCAACTGTACCAACACCTAATTTATAACGACCGATATTTAAAATGTTGAATGCGATAATATGACCTTTACCGATTTCACCAAGTAGGTTTTCTTTCGGTACTAACGCATCTTCTAAAATTAACGTACGAGTTGAAGAACATTTAATACCCATTTTCTTCTCTTCAGGGCTTGTAGATACACCAGCGTATTCTTTCTCTACGATAAATGCTGAGAAATGCTCTCCATCAATTTTTGCATATACAACGAATACGTCAGCGAATGCAGAGTTTGTAATCCACTGTTTTTCACCGTTTAATACATAATGTGTACCTTCTGCATTTAAACGTGCAGTTGTTTTTGCGCCTAATGCGTCAGATCCTGAACCTGGCTCAGTTAATGCGTATGCAGCTAATTTTTCACCAGTTGCAAGTAATGGTAAATACTTTTTCTTTTGCTCTTCGTTACCGAATAATACGATTGGTAAAGATCCGATACCTACGTGAGCACCGTGAGTGATTGCAAAGCCGCCAGCGCGAGAGAATTTCTCTGCGATTAACGCTGAGCTTACTTTATCAAGACCAATCCCACCGTACTCTTCTGGTACGTCAGCGCCTAATAAACCAAGCTCCCCAGCTTCTTTTAAAAGACGAACTGAACGATCAAATTCATGTTGCTCTAAATATTCAAGCTCTGGAAGAACTTCATTTACGATAAAGTCCTCTGTCGTTTTTGCAATCATTTTATGCTCAGATGAAAAATCTTCTGGCGTAAACACTTGATCAATCGTAATCTCATCAACTAAAAAGCTACCGCCTTTAACCGCATTTCCTACTGTTTTTTCCATGAAAATTTCCTCCTTCATATTTTCATGAGCAGCTTCTCTCTTTTTGAAAGAAGCTGGCTCTCCCGTTTATTTTTTATAAACCTTTGTTGCTTCCATTCTTTGCTTTAGCGTCGTCTCGTTCTGAACAAGCCGCTTCCACTTTTTTATAGTAATTCAAATACTCCCGCTGCTCCCATTCCGCCGCCAATACACATTGTTACGATACCGAATTGTTCGTTGCGGCGTTTCATTTCGTGAATAAGAGATAGTGTTAGTTTTGCTCCTGTACAGCCAAGTGGATGTCCAAGTGCGATTGCACCACCGTTTACGTTTACTTTTTCTTCATCTAAACCAAGTTCACGAATAACTTGGATCGATTGAGAAGCAAATGCTTCGTTTAGTTCGAATAAGCCAATATCAGATAGCTCTAAGCCAGCTAGTTTTAACGCTTTTGGAATTGCAGCGATTGGGCCGATTCCCATTACTTCTGGTGGTACGCCAGCTACTGCAAATGAACGGAATTTCGCAAGTGGCTTCATGCCATCGCTCACTGCTTTTTCACGATCCATTAATAGTACAGATGCTGCACCGTCACTCATTTGTGAAGAGTTACCAGCTGTTACAGAACCGCGAACGTTAAATGCTGGACGTAATTTACCTAAAATGTCTAGCGTCGTCTCTGCTCTTACACCTTCATCTTGTGCGAAAATGATTGTTTCTTCTTGCAGTTTATTGTTTGAGCCAACCGAGCGTAACGTCACATCTACAGATACTGTTTCATCAGCAAAGTTTCCTGCCGCTAATGCTTTGGCAGCACGTTGATGACTTCTTACTGCAAATGCATCTTGCTCTTCACGAGAAATTCCATATTTCACAGCAACTTGCTCTGCTGTATGTCCCATACCCATATAATATTCCGGAGCCGCTTCTACAAGGCGACTATTCGGACGAACAACGTGTCCCATCATTGGAACTAAACTCATTGATTCCGCTCCGCCTGATAATACAGCTTCAGAGTGACCAAGCATAATGCGCTCTGCTCCGTAAGCGATACTTTGTAAACCAGAAGAACAGTAGCGGTTAATTGTAATAGCTGGAACATCGTAAGAAAGTCCTGCTAGTCCGCCGATATTACGAGCCATATTTAAACCTTGTTCTGCTTCTGGCATCGCACAACCGAAAATTAAATCATCGATTGGTCCTTCATAATTTGCACGCTTTAACGTTTCCTTTACTACTAACGCCCCTAGATCGTCAGGACGAACTGTTTTTAATGAACCCCTCTTTGCTTTTCCAATTGGTGTTCTTGCTCCCGCAACAATGACAGCTTCTCTCATGAACGATATCTCCCCTCGTTATTAGTTACGTAATGGCTTTCCTTTTACAAGCATGTGCTGCATTCTTGCTTGTGATTTCATCTCACTTACTAAGCTAATAAATGCTTCACGTTCTACATCTAATAAATACTGCTCATCAACTTCTGTTCCGTACGGCACTTTTCCGCCCGCAATGACGTATGCAAGTTTCTTCGCAATGTGAAGATCATGTTCAGAAATGTAACCTGATAAATGCATTGCTTCTGCACCAAGTACAAGAGTTGCATATCCTGTTTCACCAACAACTGGTATCTTTTTACGAATCGGTGCTTTATAGCCAGCTTCATATAAAGCAAGTGCTTTCTGTTTCGCATCATATAGTAAGTGATCACCATTCACACTAATACCGTCTTTATCGCCTAAGAAGTTGTTCGATACAGCTTCTTGTGCTGATGTAGAAACTTTCGCCATCGCTACAGATTCGAACACTTTATTCGCAACTTTTTGCAGATCAAACTCTACACCGTTTGGCATTTTATTTAAGTGTTTAATGTATAGCTCTTTATTACCGCCTCCGCCAGGGATTAAGCCAACACCAACTTCTACTAAGCCCATATACGTTTCACTAGAAGCTTGAATGCTAGCTGCTGGTAAGCAAACTTCTGTACCTCCGCCAAGCGTCATACCGTATGGTGCTGCTACAACTGGCTTAGAAGAGTACTTAATTTTCGTCATTGCATCTTGGAAGTTTTTCACAACCAACTCAATTTCAAAGTAATTGTCGTCTTGTGCTTCCATTAAGATCATTGCTAGGTTCGCACCAACACAGAAGTTCTTCGATTGGTTACCGATAACAAGACCTTTATAATTCTTTTCTACTTCATCAACAGCGTAGTTAATCATTTGCGTAATATCCATACCGATTGCATTGCTCTTCGAATGGAACTCTAAGCAAAGGATGCCGTCGCCTAAATCAATTAAGCTCGCTCCGCTATTTTTCTTTAATACACCATTTTTCGCTTTTAATTGCTTAAGAGAAATTGCTTTTTTATTACGCTCGATTAGCTTATATTCGCCATTATCGTAATAGTAGCTATCGCCGTTATCATGTTTATAGAAAGTAGTGAAACCTTTCTCTAACATTTCTTTCACCCAAGTAGGAACGACTACGCCGTTTTCTTCCATCTTTTGAACAGATTTTTCAACGCCGATTGCATCCCATACTTCAAACGGTCCTTGCTCCCAGCCGAAGCCCCACTTCATCGCTTGGTCAATTGCAACGATATCGTCAGCAATTTCTTTATGAAGTTTTGCAGAGTATAAAAGAGTTGGTGTAATGATGTTCCATAATAACTCTCCTGCGCGGTCTTTTGCGTATACAAGCGCTTTCAATTTATTCGCTAATCCTTTTTCTTGTTTACTTAACTCTACGGATGCAGCTTTTAATTTTTTACGCGCTTCATATTCCATCGTTTCAGGATTTAGTTCTAAAATTTCTTTTCCTTGTTTTAAGAAGAAGCCTTGACCTGTTTTGCTTCCAAGCCATTTTTTATCAAGCATGTCATGCATGAAAGCTGGTACTTTAAATACATCACGCTCTTCTTCTTGTACGTTTTCATATACGTTATTTGCAACGTGTACGAATGTATCTAAACCGACAACATCTAATGTACGGAACGTTGCACTCTTCGGACGACCAATTAATGGACCTGTTACAGAATCAACTTCCCCAATGCTGTAGCCGCGTTTTATCATCTCTTGAAGAGTTACTAATAAACCGTACGTACCGATGCGGTTTCCAATAAAGTTTGGTGTGTCTTTTGCGATAACAACGCCTTTTCCAAGAACGTCTTCGCCAAATAGTTTCATGAAGCTTAATACTTGTGGATCTGTTTCTTTCGTCGGTATTACCTCTAGAAGTTTTAAATATCGTGGTGGGTTAAAAAAGTGTGTGCCTAAGAAGTGTTTCTGGAAGTCGTCTGAACGACCTTCTGCCATTTTTTCAACTGAAATACCTGACGTATTCGAGCTTACAATAGAACCTGGTTTACGAACAGCGTCTACTTTTTCAAATAATTTCTTTTTAATATCTAAGTTTTCAACTACTACTTCAATAATCCAATCTACATCAGCTAGAAGCTCAAGATCATCTTCTAAGTTACCTGCTTCGATCAGTGCTAGATTTCCTTTCACTGTCAGAGGAGCTGGCTTTTGCTTCAATAGTTTCTGTACAGCCGTATTACTAAAACGATTTCTCACACTTTTATGTTCTAATGTAAGTCCCTTCGCTTCCTCTTCTTTCGTAAGCGCAGGTGGTACAATATCAAGCAATAATGTCGGAATACCAATATTAGCTAAGTGTGCCGCAATTCCCGAACCCATTACGCCTGAACCTAGAACAGCAGCCTTTTTAATTTGGAACATCCAATTCTCCCCCTATTCTTGAATGAATGCTCATTCAATTTTTCGACATAAGTCGCAATCAATGAGTGAGCCTCTACTAATAAATATATGATACTGTTTAAATTTTCGCAATATATTTATTGATAAAATTTTCTGAAATAAATATTTTTCTTTCATTTGGCTATGCTATACATGTGTATTTTCTTTGTTTAAATGCACTTTTCCTTTTTATAATCTGACGAAACTGGAGGAATATATATGGCAAAACTTAAGAAAAACCCTTCAAAGGCTGGAATTAGTGCAGCTAGTGTAACTGGAAACGCAGGTCCACATAATCAAGGTGTTGAAAAAGGACGCCAAGGTAATAACCAACAATATAAGAAGCATAATATGGGCGAAAAATAACGCTATATTTTTGGGCAGAGAACGTGGCATAATGATTAATGGCTGCTTTTTCTGCCCAATTTATTTGTACATATGGAAAACAAAAGAGGGAACGATGATGAAACGAACAATAGTTATGATTGTAATGATTGCTACACTATTTACAGGAATGATTTTCTTCTCTTATGCACAAAGGCAACAAGCTGTAAGAGCTGATCAACCTAATATTACTGGGCAATATGGAGTTACAATCGATGCAAAAACAGGTGAAATTTTGTATGGGAAACGCGAAGACGAACGTTCTTATCCGGCTAGTATAGCCAAAATGATGACAACCCTTCTTTTACTAGAGAATGTAAAAGAAGATGAAGAAATTACGGTTACAGAAAATGCAATTAAAACAGAAAGTCAAAGCAAGAAAATTAAACTTCGTGCTGGAGAAAAATTAAAGCGTGATGAGGCATTAAAACTTATGCTTATCATTAGTGCAGATCCAATAGCTGAATCAATTGCAGAACATATCGCAGGATCAAAAAATGAATTTGTGAAAATGATGAATGCTAGAGCAAAGGAACTTGGTACAAAGCATGCAACTTTCAAGAACGCAAGTGGTGCTGATGCAATTGGGAATAAAGTATCACCATATGACATTGCTATTATTACGAAAGAAGCATTAAAGTATCCAGTTGTTTTAGAATATATGAATTCAACACGTACAACTCTACATACTTCAGAACGCTCTCCAAACATCGCAAACTATGGACGAGAAGAACTATATGACGATCCATATGCGATTGGAAGTAAAAGCGGTCTATCAGCACTCGGCAAATATACAGTCGTAACAGTGGATGAAAAAGACGGTAAACGCGTCATTAACGTCGTATTATCTTCTACTCGCGCGCAACTATATCCTGATACGAAAAAAATGGCGCATTACGCATTTCAGCAATTAAAATAACCAAGGAGTATTTTCTCCTTGGTTATTTTTTAACCATACCTTTTAATACGAACGCAACGTTTGCTGGACGCTCTGCTAGACGACGCATGAAGTAGCCATACCAGTCGTTTCCATAAGGTACGTAAACACGCATTTTGTAACCTTCTTTTACTAGCTCAAGTTGACGCTCATTACGAATACCATATAACATTTGGAATTCAAATTGATCCCTTGGAATGTTGTGTTCTTCGGCAAGTTTTTTTGTATATTCAATAATCGCTTCGTCATGTGAAGCAATTGCAGTATAATTCCCATTTAATAAGTGCATTTTAATAATTTTTTTATAATTGTCATCTACATCTTTCTTGTCCGGGAACGCCACTTCTTCAGGTTCTTTATAAGCCCCTTTTACAAGACGTAAATTAGGATTATAAGCGTTTAAGTCTTCAATATCTTTTTCTGTACGATATAGGTAAGCTTGAATAACAGTACCAATATTATCGTATTCAGATTTTAATTGTTTAAAGATATCAATTGTTTTCCCGCAGCGTGTATAGTCTTCCATATCAATTGTAACGAACACACCATTTTCTTTTGCAGCTTCTAAAATACGGCGCATATTGTTCATTACGATTTCATCAGAGATATCTAATCCCATAGAAGTCATCTTTAAAGAAAGCTGCGAATCAAGACCTTCTCTTCCAATTGCACGGATCGCTTCAATCGATTGGTTAGCCATTTCATTTGCTTCCGCTTCATTATCAACGAATTCACCTAAATAATCGATTGTTACACAAAGTCCTTGCTTATTTAATGCCTGAATGGCAGCTGTCGCTAATTCAATCGTCTCCCCTGCGACGAAGCGACCTGCACCAAAGCGTAAACCGTACTTTTTAGCCAGTTTTGTTAGCGCTTTATTTTTAGATAAGAAAAGAAACGAATTTCGCATTAATTGTTCCATGTAATTCACCCCTATGACTGTAATTTATCTGTTTTTTACCCCTCTTCAAAATTATATCATTGTTTAAAATTATTGGATACAAATAATTATTTAGATAATTTATAAAATACTATAAAAACATTTAAAAACCTATATTCTCGCATGTAAATATGAAGGGAATATTTTTCGACATTTAGAAAAAACGGGTTTACTAGGGCAAAAATAGGCATACCGAAAATATTCGACATGCCTATAAAACCCTTAATATTCCATGTAAATTATATAAGGATATTAATAAAGAAAACTTGAGGTAACATTCACCTCAAGTTTTCTCACTGCTCATTTCGCTTCTCTTCATTCAGCCTTTTAATATCCGTAATTAACTGCACCATCTCTTCTTTCGCATCTGGATATGTCTCATTCCAATGCTTCACTAAAGCTGGCATCGTCTTCGCTATGTAAGAATAAAGTGCCCACTTCTGCACCTGCTCTTTTCTCTCTTCATCGCTCTCTCCAAGTAATAATTCCGTGTATTTCTCTAACAACCCGTCAAATTGTTCATTAAACTTTTCACTCATTTTATTTACCTCCTATATGAAAAAAGCAGCGAAAATCGCTGCTTTTTCTTATAATTTTGATCGAACAGAGTTTAATTTTTTCTCCATTGTGCTTACTTTATCACGACGATCATCAATACGAATTGTTGTTGCAACACGCTGTGCACCTTTCGTATAAGGCACTTCATGCATTTGTTGAATTACTTCTAGAATGACAGGAAGATCTCCTTCAATAATTGTATTCATCGGTGTTAATTGATACTTCACGCGATCCGCATTTTTCTCTAGCACCTTTTGTACTTCTGCTACATATTCACTAACACTTGGATTACCTGTTCCTACTGGAATAATCGATACATCAACAATTGCCATAGTAGTCTTCCTCCTATAATCGTTTCTTATATATCCATTGTCTATTTTACCGAAATCCTCATCATTTTACTAATATGTTACTCTTCCACTTTAAACTGCTCGACTAATCTTTCTAAATCTCTCATATGTTCTGTCAAACTTTCCATCGTGTGAGCTACCTTTTCTAAATGATTCACCTGTGATTCCGTTGCAGCATGTACCTCTTCGGAAACAGCTGCACTTTCTTGACTCGTACCAGCAATTGTGTGCATTACCGCTGTAATTTCTCCTTGCTCGTAACCTATGTTATGTACCTCTTCTACAATTTTTTCAACTGAAGTACTAATCGTATTTACAACTGACATAATTGTGCGGAACTCCATTTCTGCCTCTGTCGTCACTTTATTTTGCACATCTGCAATGTCTTTCAATTTACTTACAACTTCTACAACTCTTTTTACTTCTACTTGCACATCACCAATCATCGTTGTGATTTCTCCGGTAGCCTCTTTTGATTGTTCCGCTAATTTCCGAACCTCTTCAGCAACAACCGCAAATCCCTTACCTTGTTCACCTGCACGGGCAGCTTCAATCGAAGCATTTAAAGCAAGTAAATTTGTTTGATCCGAAATGCCTTTTATAAGCTCAACAACATTTTGAATCGATCCAACTCTTTGTTCTAACTTATCCGATGCTTCTTCTGTATGAACAACAATCGAAGATGATTGTCCCCTCGTACGGATTAAATTCCTCATTGTATTTAATCCTTGCTTAGATGCCTCTTCCGCTTTGCCAGCCACTCCTTTTATTTCACCAACGGAGCTATTCATTTGTTCCACTGACTCCGCCATATTCTCGAGCTGAGCTGAAACTTCATCCACACTATTCGCAAGAGTAGAAGCTCCTCCGCTCACATCATCCATCGCTCCTGAAACTTCTCTACTAGCCGCTACTGTTTCGTTCGTTAAATAATGTAAACTATTCGTTGATTGTTGCACCGTTGATACGCTGTTTTTAATTTTACTTACCATTTCATTCATTTGTTCAACCATATCATTAAAGTGCTTAGCCAACTCTCCAACTTCATCTTTACTTGTCACTTTCATTCGCAGCGTTAAATCGCCTTCTGCTACTTTTTGAACGTGATTCTTTAATAGTTGCAGTGGTCTTGCTAATCTTCTTGAGAACAAGTAGGAAGCTACGATTCCAACTAATAAACTAATACATGCCATTATAATAACTGTATTTCTCGTACTATTTAATAGCCCATCGATCGTTTCTTTCGGATAAAAGATTCCTATCGTCCATTTCATCGTATCAAATGATTGACTATAAACAACTACATCTTCACCTTTTATTGTAGTGACCGCATATTTTGTTACCTCTTTATTTAAACTCTTTATAAGTGGCTCTTTAGAAACATCTTTCCCTATCTTTTCTGGATAAACAAGAGCCATATTTTTATCATTTATAATAAACATTTCTCCGTCATTATTGTATTGAATATTGTGAAGCAACTTCTGAATCGTCCCAAGCGATACATCCATCGCAACAACGCCTAATACAGACCCATCTTGAGCTGTAATTGCTTTAGAAACACCTACACTTAACTTGCCTGTTGCAATTTCATAAGAAGGTTGTCCCCAATGGACCTTTTTTACATCAGCCTCTGAATCTTTATACCATGGTCTTGTCGTTGGATCGTATCCTTCTGGCACTTGCCCACCTTCAGCAAGATTGGCACTTAATGTTTTTTTATCTTTCGTACCAATATATAAATCTAAAATACCAGGATGATTCTTTTTATACTCCGCAAACTCTTTCGTTAAAAACGCTTCCTCTTCCGGAGTAACCCCACCTTGAAGCATATTACGAATCATCTCACTGTTCGCGTAATACCCCATATCTTCATCCGTTCTTTGAACAAATGTCGTAAGTTGCTCTGTCACAAGATCCATCGCATTTTGAGAATACTCGTCTAAGGAACGCACTTCCTTTTCTTTCTGTAATTGATACACAGCTGTACCCAATATTACGAACATCATAGAAATAAGTACCGAAAACACTACCGCAATTTTTAAACGTAAACTTCTTAACATTTTCCCCCAAGCATCCCCTTCGTATTAAATTAAAATCTTATTAATCATTATATTAAGTATAATAGATAAAATTAAAAAATTGAAATTAATTCTCACCTTAATACAATTAGAAAACGGACTACCACTTGTGCAAAAACAAATAGTTCATTATCCTTAAAATATAATCTCATTCGTTCGGAGGGAACTATGTTACAAAAATTCGGTTTCTCACAATATGAAAGCCAAGCTTATGAAGTTGTCGTATCAAGCAATGAACCATTAGATGCTACAACAATTGTGAAGCATTCAGGTGTTCCAAAAGCAAAAATATATGAAGTACTAGCACGCCTAATCGATAAAGGAATGGTAATGGATTCTGTTTCAGAAAAGAAAAAATTGTATACAGCATTACCACTAAAGCTAGCAATTGAAAAATTAACGACAGAATTCCAATCAAATATTAAAGAACTGGAAACAAATATATCAAAAAAATCATTTACAGATGACCGTGTGTGGAGCTTAAAAATGCAATCTTCTATTCGAGTTCAAAGTAAAGAACTCATTGAAAGTGCACAAGAATCAATCCGTATTTCAGCTTGGAATGATACTCTTTTAGAATATCTCCCTTTACTAGAACAAAAAGCAAAACAAGGTGTTCAAATTGAATCCCTTATTGTTGGAGAAGTAGAAACAGACTTAGAAAACATGCATTTTCTAATCCCAGCTGAAGAACCTAATGCATTAGAGCGCTACTTGCTACTCATCGTTGACGATCGTGAAATTTTATTTGCTGGCGTAGAACAAGAGTCATGGCAAGCGATGAAAACAATGTCACAACCTTTCGTAAAGTTCTTTACAGAATTTTTCTATCACGACGTTGCACTTGCAAAGATCACCCAGAAGCACCACGATCTCTTTATGGAAGATGAGGAAATTAAGAGTTTGTTAATGAAATTAAGATACTAATTAAATAATAAAAAGGAGTCTAGTTTTTCACTTAGACTCCTTTTTATTTTGTTCCTTTATCTCCATCAACAGCTCAATGATTTTCTCATTTTGCTCTACCTGTTTCTCAGAATTTTTATAGATGAAACGGACCCATCTAAGTGCAAGAATAATAAGAAACAAAGGGAGCATTGAAATTAGAAGACCAATAATTGAAAAATTCGTATACATATACCTCACCTCGCTATATACCCTTTTCTCCATTTACCTACTAAAACCTGCAATTTTTTACAAATAAAAAAGAACCTATCAAACGATAGATTCTTCTTTCACGAACTGAGTAGAGCGTCCTCTCGTAATCGAGAAAATCGCGCAAAGCAGTGCTAATATAATAAAGCCACCGCCTACCCAAGCATTATATATAACAGATGATTTTTCAATAACAACTCCGCCTACTGTTGAACCGAGTGCAATTCCTAAATGAAGCGCAGAGTTATTTAAACCTTGCTGAATACCAGCTGATTCCGGTGCAATTTCAATTAAATAATTTTGCTGTGCTGGTGAAATCGCCCAGCTCAGCATACTCCAAAGTCCCATCATAATGATGAAGAGCGGGAATGAGAATGTCATTAATGGCAACATGAAGATTGCACATGCAAATACGATAATAATCGAGATAATACTTTTCTTCGATCCCCATTTATCAGCAAGCCATCCACCGAATCCGCCGCCGATTACTGCTGCGATTCCGAAAATAAAGTAAAACACACTAATCCAGTTTGCTTCAACATGCATGACATCTTTTAAAAACGGTGTTAAATATGCATACAATGTTAAATGCCCCGTTAAAAACAAAAATGATGTTAACTGTGCACTTACAATTTTTTTATCTTTTAAAGTAGCAAGTTGTTCTTTTATTGATAATACCGATGTCGGTGGTACTTTCGTTAAGAACAATGAAATACAAGCTATTGCCATAACTGTTAATACAGAAATCAATACAAATGGTGCACGCCATCCGTATGCATTTCCGAGTACAAGACCAAGCGGTACTCCAAGTACAAGTGATCCACTAATTCCCATAAAAATGATTCCAATTGCACGCGCACGAAAATGCGGTTCTACTACACTAGACGCAAGTGTTACCGATAGTGCAATAATTAATGAACCACTCGCCGCACAAATAACCCTTGAGAACATTAGCATTCCATAATTCACACTAAATGCGGAAATAATATTTCCGATTAAGAAAATCGATAGTGCTCCAACATACAATGTTTTTCTTTCAAACTTCCCTGTCACAGCTAATAAAACTGGACCTGACAAAGCAAATACTACCGAAAATATTGTTATAAGCTGACCAGCTGCGCTAATAGATACTCCTAAATCATTGGCAACTAAATCGAGCGTTCCTCCTATAATTAACTCAACCGTTCCGACTACGAAAGCCGCGATAGCTAAAATATAAACACGAAAATTCAAGTCTTTCCCCACGCTTTCTATTTTGGTTACTACGACTATAGTAACCAAAATAGAAAGTGGACGCAAGTATAATTTTTTTACAGTAAAAAAGGTAGGCGTATTATACGCCTACCCTTCCATCATTCTGTTTCTTTCTTCTTATTTAAATACCAATACACCGGAAGTCCCGTAAAGACAATTCCAATTGATAAGAAACAACTTACCGGATCATTGATAATTGCACTACCAATTACAAAGAGCGAACCTAAAATCGCTATGATTGGTACGATTGGGAATAACGGCACACTATATGCACGCTCTTTATTCTTATTACGTTTTCTTAAAATGAAGACACCAATAAACGTCATTACATAGAAAATATAAATAATGAATACGGAAATCTCAGATAGCTTATTTGGATCACTAATAATCATTAAAATAATCCCTAAAATGATTTCAACAGTAATCGCATTTGCTGGTGTTTTAAATCTCGGACTTTCCTTTGCAATAAACTTAGAAAATGGAAGTTGTCCACGTTCCGCCATAGACATTGGAATACGTGGGAATGTTAAAATCTTTCCATTTAAACAGCCGAAAATAGAAACGATAATACCGATACTAATAATTTTCCCGCCATATTCTCCAAGTAACATACCCGCAGCTGTCGCTGTCGCATTTTCTCCAAGGTCTACAATTTTCGCTGCTGGTAATACATTTAATAACGCCAAGTTAATTAATACGTATGCAGCTGTTACAATTAAAATCCCAACTGTCATTGCTTTCGGTAATAACTTTGTTGGATTCTTCATTTCTCCGCCAATCGAAGCAAGTAAAATCCATCCGTCATAAGCAAATAACGTTGCTAAAATTGCCATACCGATACTTTGATTTTCTGATATCGGCACAACTACGTTAAAGATATCGCTATTCCCTTTCCAGAAACCTAACACGACAATTAATACAATCGGAATCATTTTCCCAATTGTCGTGATTGTTTGAACGATACCTCCGTATTTTGTTCCCATACTATTTACAAAGCCAAGGAACACAACTGTTCCGATTGCGATTGGTAAGTTCCATACTTTATCTAAATAGAAAAAATTAATCATTAAAGAACTAAAGTATAAACCTAATGTTCCGATAATAGCTGGTCCATAAACAATTGTTTGCATCCAGCCTGATAAATATCCCCAAAAACTTCCGTAAATCTCCTCTAAATACGTATACAACCCACCATTTTTCGGGATTTGCGCTCCAATTTCAGCTACTGTTAAACCACTCGCTAACGTCAACAGACCACCAATTACCCAAGCAAGAATGGCCATATTAGAACTCCCCGAGTAATCTAATACGCTCCCTGGTTTCATAAACACACCAGATCCAATAATCGTTCCTACTACGATAGAAAGTGCTACTGTTAAACCAATTTTGTTCTTCTCATCATGATGCATGCTGCGTATCCTCCTTCCAATCCTAGTGTGATGCAAAAATGAAATAAAAAAACACTCCTCCCTAAAAAAGGGACGAGTGTTGTATTCGTGGTTCCACCCTTGTTTCAATTCGTAAAGTAACATACTTCACCAATTTCTCAAGTCTAAATAACGGTTTTTGCCGGCAAGCAATTACTAGATGTTCGTTCACTGCTGCAGTTCAGAGGTGGTAATCCATTTTTCCGTATTAGGAAGCTCACAGCCAAAGGCTTCCCTCTCTGAGAATCGTAAAAAATTGATCGTGTCCTCATCATCACTTCTTGATGTCGAATTTTGTAGTTATTGTTCATTATATTGAATTGTTAGAAAAAATCAATATTTTTTTATATAACATAGGAAATATTTCTCTTCTTATATTATAACAGAAGATACAAAACTTCTCTAATTCCCTAAAAATGGTATAATTCATTTAGGAGGTGTACCAATAATGATCGCTGTCTTTTTTATCATCGCTACGTTTCTCTCTGTTCTATTCGCTATCATGTATCGAAACAAGTATCCTGGTTATAGCATTTTAGCGGTAGCTATTATACCAGCTGTTTCCTTCTACGTATTGGGTAAATATCAATATACGGAAGTGTTTATCGGTTTTGCAATCTTCTACTGCGTCTTCGGATACATACTAACAATAAAAAGAATTTCAATGCCTCATTAAAAGGGACCGATTTCTACTTATAGAAATCGGCCCTTGCACGTACCTTCCGGTTGCCCACACGAAAGATACGACTTCATTCAATTATTTATCTTCTTTTTTCATAAAAAACTTATGGTGCGGTAAATCAACATTCAATGCCTCTAATTGTTTCTTTTCATTGTCTAAAATCGCTTTTGCTTTTATTTTTGTTGCTTCATCTAATCCCGCAAAGATATCTTCACGCTTCTCTTTCTCTGGAAGTTTCACACCTAATTTTGTTAATTCTTCTTTTGCTTGCTCATGCGTTAATTTTCCAGATTTCTTTTGCTCTAAAATTGACTTTGCTTTCTCTTTTGCCTGTTCATCTAAGTTAGCAAACATGTCTCCATGTTTATCTTTCTCCGGCATTTTCACGCCTAGCTTTGTTAATTCCTCTTTTGCTTGCTCATGCGTTAATTTTCCAGATTTCTTTTGCTCTAAAATCGACTTCGCTTTCTCCTTCGCCTGTTCATCTAAGTTAGCAAACATGTCTCCACGCTTACCTTTCTCAGGCATTTTCACGCCTAACTTTGTTAATTCCTCTTTTGCTTGTTCATGTGTTAGTTTTCCAGATTTTTCTTGTTCTAAAATTGACTTCGCTTTTTCTTTCGCCTGTTCATCTAATCCTGCAAACATGTCTTTACGCTTCTCTTTCTCTGGAAGCTTTACACCTAGTTTCTCTAACTGTTTCTTTGTATCGTCCATAATTGTTTTTACTTTTTGTTTTGTAGCGTCATCCAAATCCTTTTTCGCCGTTTTTGCAGGCTGATCCACTGCTGGAGTATTCGTTGCCGCGAATGCCGGAATGCCGACTCCTCCAATGATTCCGAATGATAACGCACCTGCAATCGCTAAATACCCAACTGTTTTCTTCTTCATAGGAAATTTCCTCCTTCATATTTCTAATGCATGTACACTTTCGTATACAATGCCTATAGTAATGTCGGTTTCTTAACATTTCCTTAACGACTTAACAAAAAAACACCGCTCGTAATGAGCGGTGTTTCTCTATGCTTTTTGTAATTGTAACTCTTCACGTTCCATTATTTTTCTTAATACAATTGTTTGTGTCATTGTAAATAAGTTACCTGTTATCCAGTACAACACAAGTCCTGATGGCGCCGCAAACCCCATAAATAGAATCATTGCCGGCATCATAATTTGCTGCATCTTTAGCATCTGTACTTGTTCTCCAGGTGTAATATTCGATTGGAAAACTTTCATCTGAATAAATGTCGTTAACGCTGCAATAATCGGTAATATATGATATGGATCTGCATGTCCTAGGTTCACCCATAAAAACGAAGATGTGCGAATCTCTTCCGTTCTGCTAATCGCATAATACAAAGCAGAGAAAATCGGCATTTGTATTAATAATGGCCAGCAACCAGCAAGTGGATTCCAACCGCCTGATTTCATTAGTTCTGACATTTCTTTTTGATACTGCTTTTGTTTTTCAAGGTCTTTGCTTACATCACCGTACTTTTTCTTTAACTTCTGCAATTCAGGTTGCATTTTCTTCATTTTCGCTTGGCTGCGATATTGCGAAACAGCTAATGGAATCATTGCTGAACGAATAACGAGCGTCATAATAATGATAGCAATCCCAAAGCTAGCTCCAGGTATATGATGAGCGACAAATTGAATCATAAACGAGATTGGATATACAAAATAATGATCCCAAATCCCAGTACTATGTGCATCAATTGGGGCTGCATTACTGCAACCAGATAAAACAAAAACAAATAATAATGATAAACTAACGAGCACAGCTCGGTATGATTTTAACATGTTCATTCCTCCAATGTTTCGTAATTATTTAGCGAAACATTGGTGTATACGGACCGACCTCGTCATTCTCTTCACTTGATTCTTGTCTGCGTACAGAACGAATCATTCCATATTTATAAAAAATAGAAAATAGCGGTACATTTCCCGCACTATCTTCACATGTATCAACTAGCGCAAAAGCTCTTTGTCTACCGCTTGATGCTTGTTGACGCACAAAGCGAGAAACATTAGCAAGGAAGAAAACTTCTAATAAACAAAGTGCCGTCGTTACAAACGATATATATAGAATTGCATCCTGCAATAAAAATTCCATCGCTTCACATCCTTAATAAGGTCATTTTAGCACATTAGGCAAACATTCTCTATTTCCTTTTATTTTCAAAAAAAGTATTTTGCATATTTTCTCAAGAAAATAATAATTAAGAAACGTTGTATTCGCTTTCTTTAGTATATTCACACACATCAATGAATAGGCTTGATTTATTAGAAATTTATAAAATTTTTGCATTATAATAAAACTATTGCCAGTTTTTGAAAAAACCTTTATTCTCTTCTTGTAATCAAAAATGAATATGGAGATGAAACATACTATGGGTCAACTAGGAGACGCCGATTACGTTCCCGACACCGCCTTTTTATCCTTCCCAGCAGCTAAAACATTTCACTTAGAATTTATGATACAGTTGGTTGTTATTTTTATAGCTTCTATTTTGTATGCAATTTCTATGAATATGTTTTTTATCCCGCATAACATGATTAGCGGTGGATTCGCTGGTGTAGGGATGATTATCGGTTATTTAATGCACTACAATATCGGTGCACTTATCTTTTTACTAAACATTCCTCTTCTTATTTTAAGTCACTTTTACTTAGGCAAGAAGACAACCTTTTTAACAGCTTACTTTGTAGCTGTATCGTCGTTAGCGATGAACATTATCCCTGTACACCAGGTTTCAGACGATATTTTACTATCTTCTGTATTCGGTGGTGTAATCTGCGGAGCAGCTTCCGGAATCATATTCCGATTTGCTTCTTCAACAGGTGGCTTTGATGTTGTTGGATTGATTGTAGCGAAACATCGAGATATTTCAATTGGAGCAATCATCTTTGTATTCAACTTAGTCTTACTTGTTGCAGCAGGTTTTATTTTCGGATGGGATATTACACTTTATACGTTAATTAGCCGGTTTGTAGTCAGCAAAGTTATCGATGCTGTGCATACGAAACATATTAAATTAACGATAATGACAGTTACAGAAAAAGGTGAGGAAATAAAAAGCGCACTACTACATCACGGCATACGCGGGGTGACAATGGTAGACGCTGTCGGCGGCTATACAAACCATAAGAAAAAAATGATTTACACTGTCGTGACTCGCTATGAGTTAGGCGAAATGAAACGTATTATCCGTCAAGTGGATAACAAAGCATTTATGAACATTACTGAAACAGTTGAAATTGTCGGCCGTTTCAAACGCATATAAAAAAGGTTAATAAATTAAAGGGCATAACATATTAGTCATATATAATATGTTATGCCCTTTGTTATTCAACTCACGTACCTTTTAGCATAATAAAATCACTAAGTTTATTACTACAAATCGGAGGATAGCATCCCATATACAATACTATCTGTCCATTCATCTTTATTCCAAAAATCTTGTATGAAATGGGCTTCCTTTCTCATGCCTATTCGTTCACACAATTTTTGTGAAGCTGTATTACGTGCATCAAGATTAGCCTGTATACGATGTACATTAAATTCATTAAATAATTTCAATACCAAACTACTTACTGCTTCTGTCGCCAAACCTCTCCCAGCTACTTCATTTGAAAAACTATAACCAATCTCAACAGTGTCTTTCATATTTGTGTACCATACGGATAAATCACCAACTACTTTAGTTTTGTATATAACTGCCAAACTTAATATTGATTCTTTAGTAAGTACATTATTTGCTAACTTCTTATTAAATCTTTTCTGCATGTCTTCATGAGTCCACTTATTATGTAATAGGAACTTACATGTATCATCACTATTATAAATAACAAATACATCCTGTAAATCAGTACTCTTAAAAGGTCTAATTATTAATCTTTCTGTTGTGAACTCCAAGTTAGCTCTCCTCCCTTACATTCATACTATAAAACATTTTTTATAGTATTTAAGCCTCCTTCTTAGATCTCACCTTGATTACATATTTCATCATAATAAATTAAAATCCTTCTTCCACTAAACTGCACCGTTAATGGTATTTCCTTGCGCTTTTTATTTTTTACACTTATTACAAAATCAGATAATTCTATTATTATGTCTCTAAATGTGTTATAATGAAAGCAGACTCACAAAAAAAGAGTATATAGACTTGGAAGTTTCTCTTATTTTACAAGCAAAAAGAAACGAGCAGTCGGGTATATTTCAGACACCATACACGTAACGGTTTAAACAACCGATCATCTTAGTTACTCTTCAATGATCTTTTTATAAAAAGATACGTACAATTAAAACTCACTTCAATATACTATACCTACCTTTTTGACTTCCAAATCATCTTATTACATAAGGAGATGAACATATGAATCAATATATACGATATACAATAGCTGTCCTGTTTGCTATTATCGGCGGAACAATCTGCTTCTGGACAAACACACAGCTTGGAGAGAATATCATTTTTAATGGAATCGAAACACTTGTAAGCGCTTCAATTTTAGGCGGATACATTTACTTCCTCTTTAATCCAGAAGAAAATGCTCAAAAAACAATGTTATTAACAATGATCGGAATCGTTGGTGGATGTATTTCCTACTCAATGACAAACTATACATTACCACTTCAATTAAGCTCAGCTTTCTTCCACGGTCTATGGACTTGGTTCATTGCATTCTGCCTAGCAGACGTATTCAACCTATTACAAGACAATGAAGAAGATAGCGGTCGCCAAATTGAAAGTAACTCTTAAGCTGGAAGATACTCTTCCAGCTTTTTTATGTTGGTTTGCATATCCCCGCATCACGATAAAAAGAAGTTACCCTCACGGCAACTTCTTTTCCACATACCCCACTTCGTATTCACTAAAATATATCAACGATTTTTCAAATATATCGATCGTTTCTCCACTTATATCAACGATTTTTTCATTATATCAACGATTCGACGTAGGATATCGATTTACCGACATCCTTCGACACTCAAAACGCACAACATACCCTATCCCCCAAGCAACTTACTGCCGAACTCTACGATTAAAAAGATAATTAATAGGATCGCGAGTATCTTTAATGCTACATATGCCACTTTAAAAACAACATAAATGAGCAAGACTATCAAAATAATTGATAAAATTTCCATATTTACTTCCTCCAAGCTTTGCTCTTCTTATCTCATTTTACTCGCCCTAGGCTGTTTATGGAACGGCATAAGATGACATATAAAAAAGAGGATACCTCACCCATCGTAAGATACCCTCTCTTTCAGCTGCTTAAACCATTCTCTTTCTAATTGTAAATATCCCATTTCACTCTTCTCGGCGCTCTTTAATTCTTGATCAGCTTTCTTCATATAAGTACGGGACGCTTCCATATTGCCCTCTACATATTTAATAATTCCTTGTGTACGGTAATATCCACTTAGGTCCATTTTTGTAATAGCCTTTGCATGTTCCTTTGCTTCTTGCAACGAAAGACTATCCATCTGATAAAGAGCTTTATATAAAAGGTACCAACTATGAAAACTACTAACGAAAAACTTATTTTCTTTCGTTACAGGTAGTTGAACAATTCGTTCTATATACGGTATCGCTCTTTCCATTCCCTCTTGATCTGCACGAGCAAAAAAGACGAGCATAAGTCTACTCATTATCTCTCTTATCCCTTTATTCTCTTTTATTTTCTCCTCACTCAATTCTACTAATCTTTCATCCCAATCTTTCGGTCTTTTATAACTAAATAACTCACTCGATATTTGAATCTCATATAAGTGATTTCTAGCTCTTTCATCATCTTTAATTAAAATAAGAAATTGCATCCCATCACTCATAAGCATTCCTTTTATTGGCACAATTGTAACCGCAAAGATTGCAAAATGGAAAAAGGAAAAATATAAAAGATATTGATAATAACTCACCATGTATATGTAACCGGAAGTAATACCAAATAGTAAACTCGTAATCGGTCCACCTAAAGTGAGCCACGCCCACTTTTTCGAAAGATTCGGTGTCTCTATAGAAGGTGGTACTAGTGTTGCAACGCCTCCAAAGTACGCCCATAATTTATTTTCTCGAATACGTAATTTTCCCTTTTCTTTTTGAATAGTAATGGGTCCTACTGTCATAAATTTAAATGTTAAACCACCTATTACACCAAATACTACATGTCCTAGCTCATGAATGGCTAACACTAACAATGAAATTCCAACTATTGCCCATAGGTTCAAAATTACTTCTAATTTCCCAGTTCGGATTACTCCGTATAAAATGGACAGAATTAGCGCCACTGTCATTGAGCCAGCTGGCCTTCTTAAAATATCCACCTTTTTCTCCCCTTAATAAATCATTTTTCTCTGCATTTCGTACATGAACTTCCCGAGATGCAATATCCAAATAAATGAGATTAAACCAATTAACACAAAATCGATATCACTAGCAGCTGTATATATAACGGCAGCCCACCATACATATGCCAATATTGTATTCGTAAATTCATACGCTTTATATCCAGCCTCATGCACAATGTGCTTTAATCCTTCATCTGCATTTTTCGTCCACATTTTCATAGATTCCATATACGTTACACCTTGTTCAGGATATAGCTTGTTATAACGATTTTTTGTTATGAGTCCGATAATTACTACAGTAGTTAAACAAAGAATAGAAACTACTAAATTCCACACCGCAAATGAAACATTTGTATCCTGCAACAATGCACGTCTACATGTAATAACTGCATATACAAACCATGCCTGCGTAACTATATCACCTACACGTAAATATATACTTATAATGCCTAATTTCCTACCTTGTACGCTCTCTTCTTCATCGCGTGCCTCTGCTAACATACGTGTATTCTTCCAAGTATAGTACATCATTAAGATTCCAAAAATAGTACATATACCTATAAATGTATTAGATGATAATTTTCTCGGTTCATCCGAGAGTAAATTTAAAGCTATATAAGACGTTAAAAAGCCACCCATCATACTTACTGCTATTTTCCCCACAGAATCAAATTGTTTTTTTCGCTTACTCTTCATCGTCCTCTTCCTCCTCTACTAACGTAAATATTTCCTCCACTGGTACATTGAAAATTTGTGCGATTTTTAACGACAATACAATAGATGGTGCATAATCCCCACGTTCAATTAAACTAATCGTTTGCCGTGATGATCCAATCACTTTTCCTAAATCCCCTTGTGATAAACGATGCTTTGCTCGCAATTCCCTCACTCGATTTTGAAGCTTCATGTCTTCCCTCTTTTTCATTTATTTAATTAAAATTGTAAATAATATCCTTATTTTTGTCAATTATAATTGTCATTACGACTATAATAATTGACAAGATACTTATTTCTTATCCTGTATCAAATTCCTATAAAGAATGTAAAATGTACATTAAACATAGTCTTAACAATAAAATAAAAAAGGCAGTGCTTTTGCACTGCCTTCCTAAATTCTGACATAGAATGGATTTCATATTAGCTTGCGTTTTGTAGTAATACTCGTTTTAACTGCTTACGGAAACGAATACCTAACGTAACCGCTACAATCACAATAACTCCAAAAATGATTTTACCGATATGACCTTCTAGCACTCCAAAGATATCATGTAAGTTTCCACCTAACCAGTAACCACCGATTAAGAAGAATGATACCCAAAATAGAGCGCCTGAATAAATTGTAATGGCAAAACGACGGAATGGTAAATTAATAATTCCTGCAAAGTATCCTGTGAAATGACGTACACCAGGAATAAAGAAACCAATAAAAATTAAGAAGTACCCATACTTATCAAACCACATTCTCGTTAAGTCAATTTTTCTTTGTGTTAAAAATACGTATTTCCCATACTTTTGAATGAAAGGCATACCTAATTTATTTCCTAAAAAGTATTGAATCGTCATTCCTACACTTGTCCCAATAAAGGATAGAATGATTAAAATCGGTAAACTTAAATCACCCTTATGTGCTAAAAATCCCGCATATGCTAACGTTGGCTCTCCCGGAAACGGAAGTGCAATATATTCTAATAGCAAACCTACAAGTACAACATAGTACCCGTATTGCTGAAATAATTCATGAATCCATTCCATGTCATCTCTCCTTTCAATCACGTACAACTTCTTACTATTATTGTATAAAAAAATTGTCGAAATAACTATCACAATAGCTTACATTTTTATTACATTTTTGTAAGGGTCACACTAATGATTTCCGTTCTTTATTAAGTAGCTAAAAGCATTTTTTAAGTCGAAATAACAAAAAGACGCATTAATAATATGCAAATTTTATCCATTTTTTAACACTGAAAAACCTTTCTTATTTTGTTCTCAATAAAAAACCACCACAAACTCATGCTAACTTCATATTAGCTTCATATACGTATTGTAAGATTATATCGGAATTTGTTGAAAAATTTAACCAATATATGACTAAGCATTAATTTGAATAAATATAAGTCGTTTTTCGAAATTGAAAAAAGGGTGAATACGAAATGGAAGCATATAAAATGCACGATTTTATTAATACAAATGTTGAATCTCATCAAAATGAAACCGTTTTTAATTTACAAATATGTGAAACAAGTGAATTTGACGTAAGTTTAACAAAATCTACAACACTATCTTTTATCGTTTCAAAAAAGAATATTAAAATTGTCACGAAAAAATGGACTAACTCAAACCAAGAAAGCATGATTGGCAAAAGCTACATCATTCCAACGAAAGCTTTTCACTATTTCTTACCAATTATTTCTGAAAATGAAGATGAGCTAAATATTCAAGTTCAAAGTTTTGGACTACGTGGCGAGCTTTTATTAAACGAAAGATTACTTATTGATAAAAACAACAAACACAACAGCAAAATCACTACATTCTTTGAAACATTAGATGAAAATGTAAATAAAGCATTACGAGGATTACAACTTCATTGTATGTAAGACTATTACGATCGTAAAAGGAGAATAACAATGAAAAAATTATTATTAAGCGCACTATTATCATTAGGATTTTTAACTCTTCCATTCGCTAGCGCAGAGGCCGCTACAACGAAAGATCAATTAATCGTAGACACTCAGTTAAATAAAATGGATTATTATCAGGATGGAAAATTTATAAAAAGTTTTACTGTCGCTACTGGAAAAGCTGCAACGCCTACACCTAAAGGCACCTTTCAAATCGTAAATAAAATTAAAAACCGCCCTTATTATACAGGCAAAATTAAAGGCGGCGATCCACGTAATCCACTTGGTGACCGTTGGCTTGGATTAAATATGGCAGGAACTTACGGAACAACTTATGCGATTCACGGAACTAACAATAATCAAGCAATCGGCAAATGGACAACACTTGGTTGTATTCGTATGTATAATAATGATATACACTGGTTATTTGAGCGCGTTCAGCAGCAAGCTACTGTCACTGTAAAATAGCCTAAAAACAAGATTTATGTGTAGCCAAGAATTTTATGTCTTGGCTTATTTTATTTATTCATTTACAGTAGCAAAACAACTGTATTTACATATATAATAGGAATAGATTTGATTAGCTAATATCCAAACATTGATAAACGTAGATATTAAAATTATACAGTTATAATGTTTTATAAATTTTATAATACATACTATAATAGAACTACTGTAATTCTGAACTAATCAGTAACACTAAACTATTCCCCTTGCTACTTTTATTATTATTTTATAGCGGGGGCTTATTATATGTATAAACAATCTGAGTCACTCGAAAAATGATGAATTCGAATATTGCAGTAAAAAGCGTTATTTAGGAGGTGTTACTATGACGCATATACTGGTGATTGAAGACAACCCAGATATACAAGAACTTATTCGTGAATTTCTAATGGCACAAAACTTTACTGTTGATGTAGTTGGTGCTGGAACAGAAGGTATTCTTCTTTTCCAAAAAAATTCATACGATCTTGTCCTCCTCGATGTAATGTTACCAGATATAGATGGCTATAGTATTTGTAAAATTATGCGAGGACAATCTGATGTACCAATCATTATGTTAACTGGCTTACATAATGAAGAAAGTGAAATTAAAGGATTTGAGTTAGGTATTGATGACTATATTACGAAACCGTTCCATTACACCGTATTTATTAAGCGTGTAGAGGCTGTATTAAGAAGGGCAGCAACGAAGGAAGCAGAAGCTGCAACTATACTACAATTCCATGAATTGATGTTAAATTCTACAGCATATGCAGCTTATGTTCATGGTAATCAAATTGAGTTGACAACAAAAGAATTTGAAATTATTTATACTTTACTGCAAAATCGAGGAAAAGTATTATCAAGAAGTGATTTGTTGAATAAGGTATGGGGCTATGAACATTATGGTGATGTAAGAGTTATAGATACACATATTAAAAACTTAAGAAAAAAATTAGGAATTCCTTATATTAAAACGGTGAAAGGCATTGGCTACAAAATCGAATCGTAGCAAAGACAACATCACCAAAAATATTTTCATCAAAACCTTATTATTTTGTATTCTTTTATCACTTTGTCTTTATCAAATCATTTACTTTCTAGCTTCAAACTACGATAAAGAACGTTTTGTGAAAGAAAATGGAACGCCGACTACAGAACAGGCGGATTCAGATAAGCAAAACGATCAAAGTAAAACGAATCAAAATAAAGCTGTGTCAGAGGGAAACATTTCTAATTTCCAATCTTCTATTGTAGATTATAAATCTCTTTCTACAGCTATCAATCACCTTTTGCAGCCTAGCCAAACTGCAAAGGCAAAAGAACATACACAAAACCTTTCGGGGGAAAATAGCACTTCTAATCAGCTTACAGAAGCAGAAAAGAAAGCCGCTAATAATGATGCCTTACATACACAAAATGCAGCAAGTAAAACAAATGATACAAATGATAATCCAAAGTTAGCAGATGCGTTGCAGCAGTTAGCTCCACAGGTTGGCGCGACAATGCTTGCATTATCTCTACTCGGATCTTTAATGTACGCAAAACTAATTGCTAAACCTTTTCAATATATGAGCGATGCTTTAAAAGATATTATGAATCTTGATTTCTCAGATAAAAAGCTACTTAACAAAAATACAGATCAAACAGATTTTAATTTGTCAGTAGCTGCTTCACAAGTACCAAATATTGTGAAGAATTTACATGAAAGCAATCAAGATTTAAGAAATGAGCTCAAGAAAGAACAACAATTAGAACAATCTCGTAAAGAATTTATGTCTATGGTATCCCATGAATTAAAAACACCAATCGCAGCCGTCATGGGACAACTAGATGGCATGATTCACGGAATTGGAGCTTATAAAGATAGAGATAAGTATTTGAAACGTTCCTACGAGATGATGCAAGACATTAACATATTAACGGAAAAAATGTCGGAATTATCCAAAATACAAAACCCTCAATTTAAACCGAATTTAGAAGTCATTTCTTTATCTAATATTATTGAGGATGTTATGAAGAAAGTAGATTACTTTGTATCTGTAAAACAATTAAATGTACAATCTAATATTAAACACGACGTACAAATTTTAGCTGATCCTAAATTTATTCAAACTGCTATTTTTAACATTATTTCAAATGCAATTCATTATACAATTGACCATCAACACGTATATATAAAGCTTTATGAAAAACCAAACGGTTACGCATTAGAAGTATTGAATACAGGTTCACAAATTGATGAAGATAAACTTGCTCATTTATTTGAGCCTTTCTATCGCGCAAACCCTGATAAACACGGTTTAGTACAAGGTAGTGGTCTTGGATTATATATCGTGAAACAAATATTAGATAAACATCAGTTTCCTTACGGGATACAAAACACAGCTCAAGGTGTAAAATGCTCCATTGTATTCCCAAAAGCAATGTAACATTCACTATAATTACATACCCCAAACTCATACTTCATGTGTGAGTGGCGGAATTTTGTAGAGTGTCTTACTCTGTTTCGTTCGCCCGTTATCCTTATTTGGATAGCGGGCGTTTTTTATTACTTAAAAGGAGGATTTTTTATGGATAAGTTTAAATATTCATTGCTCGTTTTATTCGGTGCTTGCAGCTACGGCATACTTTCAACTATTTTCAAACTCGGATTCATAAATGGATTTTCAGCACATCAACTATTAGGGGGACAATATGTCTTCGGATGGATTGGACTATTTCTACTCGTTCTTTTCTTTTCACGTCATAAGGTAACAAAAAAACAATTCTTTTCATTACTAACCGTCGGAACAACAATGAGTATGACTGGGATTTTCTACGCTATTTCTGTAGAAGAACTACCCGCATCTATCGCTGTCGTCCTACTCTTTCAGTTCACTTGGATTGGTGTCATTATCGAAGCGATTGCAAATCGAACCTTTCCAAGCCGCGATAAGATCATATCTATCCTTATTTTATTTGCTGGTACATTGTTTGCAGGTGGTGTATTTGAAGGCCTCGGACAAAGTTTTTCTACGAAAGGGATTATCTTTGGACTATTAGCTGCAGTCTCTTTTTCATTCTATGTTTTTGCAAGCGGACGCGTTGCTACAGATGTTCCGCCTTATACGAAAAGCTTTCTCATGACAACAAGTGCGACTCTTATCGTATGTCTATTCTTCCCACCAACCTTTTTAACAGATGGTGCCCTGCAAGCCGGTCTATGGAAATATGCTTTCTTCCTCGGATTATTCGGCGTTGTTGTACCTGTCATTTGTTTTTCAATTGGCGTACCGAAAGTAGGAACCGGACTTGGTACAATACTAGGTGCAGCTGAATTACCAACTGCTATTATCGCTTCTATTACACTTGTACATGAAGTCGTAACATTCATGCAGTGGATTGGTATTATTTTTATATTGGTTGGGATTTTCACTCCTCAGCTGCTTACAGCTAGGAAAGAAAGGAAACACAATCGCGTGCATAGCGCTTGAAAAAATACAGAATTTATATAAAAGATATAACTGCAATTAAAATAAGTAAATTTATCTGGAGGTATAAATGACTATTTTAAGCATCGTATTTTTTGCTATTATGTGTATCTTCTTCCTAATAAGATATATGAAAGAAAAGAAATTTCACGATTTACTTCTCATTCCCGTTTGTATATATGCAGGAGCAGTGAAAACTCCTTTCGTAGAATACTTAAACTTTAATACTACATTTAAAATAACGTATGATATCGCAGCTATTATTCTTGTAATCCTTGCCGTACTTTTCTTTTTGAAAGATAAGAAAGAGAATCATACTGCATAACAAAAGACCTTTCATTTACTTGAAAGGTCTTTTTCTATATTTCACTTTACCGCTCCATATAGCTTCCCTACCTCATGCTCAATTTGTTTTACATCGATTCGCTCAAATAGTGGCTGCACGCTATCAATTCTACTTGGCAACGTATTTTGCGGTTCCCAATTTCGTTTAATAATCGACAATGTGCTTCTAACTCTTTCACTTGAAAATGGTAAAAACGGTTCAAGGAGATTTGCAAAATTAGCGATCAGATACACACAGTTATAAATCGTTTCTTCACACGAAACTGGATCATCTTCTCTTTGTTTCCAAGGCTGCTTTTCATCAAAATATTTATTTGCAAAACGTACTGCATCAAATATTGTCTCTAACGCCACCTTAAATTTAGTTTGCTCAATCGCCTCTCCTACATTTTTATATAATCCTTCTACTTTATCTTTCAGCTCTATATCAATAGTCCCCTTTGGTACAGTGCCATCATAATATTTTTCAATAAACTTTAATGTGCGGTTCACGAAGTTTCCATATGCTCCTAACAATTCACTATTATGACTGTAAATAAATTCACGCCATGAAAAATCAGTGTCACGATTTTCTGGTGCATTTACTGTTAAGAAGTAACGGATAGAATCTGGATCATAGCGTTCTAATATGTCAGGTACCCATACTGCCCAGTTTTTACTTGTAGATAATTTTCTTTTTTCAACTGTTAAATATTCATTCGAAACGATATGACGTGGGATTGCTTCTTCCCCTATTCCAAGTAATACCGCTGGCCAAATGACGGAGTGAAATGGAATATTATCCTTGCCGTGTACATAATATGTTTGCGCATCGCTATTCCAAAACTCTTGATCATCTTTTCCTGTTTCTTCAGCCCAATGTTTACTCGCTGAATAATATCCTGCCACTGCTTCAATCCATACGTGAATTTTTTTATCTTCATACCCTTTCACTGGAATTGATACCCCGATTGGTAAATCTCTTGATACAGCCCTATCTTGTAACCCTTCCTTTACGTATCTTTCCGTTAATTGAATTGCATTATCACGCCATGTTCCTTTTTCTTTTGCGATTTCTACAACTTTTTTAATTTGCTCCTGAAATGTATGCAATGCAAAATAGAAATGCTCTGTTTCCTCTACAGATGGCGTACTACCACATAACTTACATTTCTTTTCTAACAAATCAAGAGGATCTAAAATAGCAGAACAAGCATCGCATTGATCTCCTCTTGCTGCTTCATGGCAATATGGACATATTCCTTCAACATAACGATCCGGTAAAAACTGCGTACACGTTTCACAATACGCTTGTTCCACTGTTTTTTTATAAATATAGCCTTCTTCTAATAAACGTAAAAAAACTTTTTGAACAGTTTCATGATGATGCTCGCTATCGGTACGTGTATAGCAATCATACGTAAAACCGAGATCACGAAAACATCGCTGAAATTCTTCATGATACTTATTAGCAATTTCTTTTGCTGTCACACCTTCTTGTTTTGCTCTAATTGCAATCGGTGTTCCATTGCAGTCACTCCCTGAAACATACAGCACATTCTCACCTTTTGCCCTGTAATAACGCGCTAAAATATCTCCAGGTAATAAACTCGCAATATGGCCAAGGTGTAACGAACCATTTGCATACGGCCAAGCGCCTCCAATAAAAATACTCATCTTATATTCCTCCTTTAAAATATAAAAAGCCCCGCCCCTATCTTAAAAAAGATAAGGGCGGGGCTGTATAAACAGTCGCGGTACCACCTTATTTCGCCAATCACTCACATAATTAGCCTTAACAAGTACGGAGCTCTATGCTCTTATACTGTGGTTTTGATAACGAGTACCAACTCTCGTCGCCGCCTACTATTATCATTTGATAAGTTCAGGACGAAGCTCAAAGGCCATTGTTCAAATGAATATTCTTGCTTCTTCTCAGCTACCGAAGCTCTCTGGAAAGAATGTGTTCATCCTACTTTTCCTTTTCAACGCTTTTACGTATAACAAGTATTTTACGACTTAATCACAGAAAAATCAAACTTTTATCCAGAACGAAAAGGAAATCCCATCCTCCCGCCGAATACCTATACGTTCACAAAAGGAGTGATAACATTGAACCAAAAACAACTAAGCACTATAAATGAAAAAAGCTGGAATACAGCTGCTTATGAAGCTTGGACGAATCGCCACGGGGCACCAGCTGATTATGCGAAAAAAATCATGGAAGATCCCACACGCGAAGTAGCACATTATTTACCTTACATACAATCTCCAAAAGGAAAATGTATTATTAATTTACTCGGCTCAAAAGGAAATAAAGCTGTTGCTCTCGCCCTTTTAGGCTCTGACGTAACAGTTGTTGATATTTCAGCAAGTAATGCAAAATATGCAAATGAACTTGCTGCCGCCGCAGACGTCTCTATTCATTACATCGTTTCTGATGTACTAGATGTAAATCTCTCCAAATCATTTGATATCGTATTACTGGAGCTTGGTGTACTTCATTACTTTCTAGATTTAAAACCACTTTTCAAAAAAATTTCTCAACTACTAAAGCCAGGTGGGATACTTATCCTTCGCGATTACCATCCAATATACACAAAGCTATTAGGAGTAGACCATCCATCATTTCGAGCAAGTGGAAATTATTTCGATGAAGAATTAATTGAAGATGATGTTGCTTATAGCATCCTTCTTACAGAAGCACAGAAAGAATCGCTACCTAAAACAACCATCCGTCGCTGGACGCTAGGAGAAATCATTACAACACTTGCGGAAGAACGTTTTAAAATTGAAAAACTAGTTGAAGAACATGGATCTCATCAAAGATGGGTCTTCCCTTCTACTGCACCAGAAGGAATCGAAGAACGTATCCCTGGTCTATATACAATAATTGCGACAGCATGCAAAAAAGGATCCCTTCACGGATAGGATCCTTTTTGCATGCTCACGCATATAAGTTGAGGTTGGAGATTACCATAATTCTGTAGAATAGGACACAAGATATTTCAACATTTCGTCTCTGACTTACGTCGTCAAAAAGGGGTATGACCAACATAACGAAGAGTAATGTTTTTAGTTGATACTGATAATCGTTATCAACTAATTAGAAGTATACATGATGTCATTTCAAATTTCAATAGCATTTCTAATATTTATTTATGAATTTTATGATATGCAAATGTATATATTTTAAGAACTTTTTCTAATACCAATCTGACTCCTTCCATTATCTGCTATAATTTTTATTGAACAGATTAATAACTTCATAATAATGTTTTTATTAATTTCGTTCTAAATATCTATAAATCATAATAAATAGTTTAAATGAGGGTAGGGGTAACGATGAAATATGTTAGTATTCGAAAAAAACTACTGTTCACACTCTTAAGCATTTCTTCTTTATTTAGCATTGCTCTTATTGTTATTCTTTCATTCGCCATGAATCAAGCAAGTGAAATCGAAACGTTAAAAAATGATGTATCGAAAAGAGCGACGATTTTAAAAGAACGTGGCGATTGGTTCCAAGGACAAGTTGCTGGTTTACAAGAATATTTGCTATCACATGATCAAAAAGGATTAGATAAGTTCAACCGAGAAGGGAAAAAATTAGCTGATACTAGAGAGAAAGTAACAAGTGACAAAAAGCTCCCAGAAGGAATGAAAGAAGCCATTTTAATGGGAGGAAAATGGCGTAGCGTCATAGATAATGAGGTACTCCCTCTTGCGCGTGAAGGAAAATGGGACGAAGCATCTAGAATTGCTTTAGCACAAACAGATTATGTAAATGATCTTTTAGGTCGTTTTAATAAATATACAAATGAAGAAAATGAGAAACGTGACGCATTAATTGCTGATGTCGAGTCTTCTTCATCACTTATTCAATATATTATTTTCTTCTCACTCATTACATGTACATTAACGTCTATTTTATTAGCATGGTGGTTCTCTGGTAAACTCGTTAAACCAATTCGACAAATTGATGAGAAGTTAAAAGAATTAGCTTCTCAAGATGGAGATTTAACGGCTAGATTACACGTAACGAGTAAAGATGAAATTGGTGACATTGCAAATTCCTTTAATCAAATGCTCACTAACTTACAGCATATAATAAAACAAGTTCAACAAACATCAACAAGTGTAAAAGAAGCTTCCGAAAATGTATTTATCGAAACAACCGCTTCTATGGAAAATACCGCAAGGACCCAAGAAACTATGAATGCTCTTGAACACAATATTCGTTCACAAGTTTCTAGCATTGAAGAAAGTTCAACCGCAATGGATGACATGGCAACGAGTGTTCAGCGTATCGCTGAGTCCGCGTCTTCTGTTACTAGTTTAGCTGTCACAACTTCAGAAAAAGCAGATAATGGGAATAAAGTCATTGAGAAATCTATTACACAAATGCATACAATTAACGAAGCCGTTAACGCTACATCACAAGTAGTTGAGCGACTCATTACACATACAAATCATATCGATACTGCACTTCAATCTATTTCGAATATCGCCGAGCAAACAAATTTACTCGCTTTAAATGCTTCTATTGAAGCAGCTCGTGCTGGTGAACACGGCAAAGGATTCGCTGTTGTTGCCGATGAAGTTAGAAAACTTGCTGAACAATCTCAAATAGCCGCAACTGACATTAACCATTTACTGCATCAAATTCAAGCTGATACAAAAATAGCAAATGACATGATGACACAAGGTCAAGCAGAGGCTTCTGAAGGAATTACGGTTATTCGTACCGCCGGATCTTCATTCTCAGAAATTGTTAACCACATTAACAAAGTCTCTACGCAAATGCAAGAAATGTCTGCAACTGCTGAAGAGATGGCTGCAAGCTCTGAAGAAATGAATGCAGCTTTAAATAATATCGCTTCTATTTCAAACGAAGTTGCTGCAGAAACATCACAAACAGCACATTCGGCTGGTGATCAAGTAAACAAAATGAGTATCGTGGCTAACAAATCATCTGAAATGAAAACAATCGTACAAGAACTTGAAGTTCTCGTTTCTCATTTCAAAACAAACGCTTAAAGTGAAAATGACACGAACTCAAAGGTATAGGAAAGCAAGTTTTACAGTCTCTCTTTTTTCACTTTAAAATATCTCTTTCTATCTCTCATTCCGTCTGCTATAATTCCTAAAGGAAATAAGAAAGCTTTATTCCAACTGGAGTAAAGCTTTCTTTCAATTTTTTTACATTTATTAATTCTAATACTAAGATTTCACAAAGGAGGCTTTTTATCATATGAATTTTGTAAGTATCAGAAAAAAACTTATGTTCATGATGGGAACGATTTGCGCTTTATTCGGTATCGCCTTAGCATTTATTTTATTTTTTGCTATTGACCAATCTCGTAAAGCTGAAACATTACAAAAAGAAATTTCTCCACTGGCAACAGAATTAAAAGAGCGTGGAGACGCTTATCAAGTACAGCTCTCTGCTCTAAGAGGTTATTTACTACAACATGATCAAGTCGAATTAGACAAGTTTAATGAGATGAGTAAACGTCTTGAGGATTCAAAAGATAAACTTCTTTCTAATCCAAATGCTTCTTCGTCCGTAAAAAGCACAATGGAATTAGGGTCTACTTGGAGAAAGTTCGTTGAGGAAAAAGTATTCACTCTTGCAAAAGAACAAAAATGGGAAGAAGCTTTACAAGTAGCTTCTTCAGAGAACGGAACTGTCTATAAAGTAATTGGTGACTTCACAAATTACAGTAATGAACAAGCTAAATTACGTGAACAATCTATTGAAAAAATTGACCAATCTGCACTCTTAATCGAATATGTTATTTTCTTATCACTCGTTATTTGTATTGTCGCTGCAATTATTCTTGCATGGTGGTTCTCTGGTAAACTTGTGAAACCAATTCAACAAATTGACACGAAGCTAAAAGAATTAGCCTCTCAAGAAGGTGACTTAACGGCACGTCTACAAGTAAATAGCAACGATGAAATCGGTGCTATCGCAACATCATTTAATAAAATGTTAGAAAACCTACAACATATCATTAATCGTGTTCAAAAAACATCAGTGGAAGTACAAACTGCTTCTGAAAATATGCTAGAAAAAACGAATACATCACGTGAGGCGACAGTAAGAGTCCAAAGCTCGATGTCTAACTTAAATGCAAGTATTCAATCACAAACTTCTAGTATGGAAGAAAGTTCAACTGCAATGGACGATATGGCAGTAAGTGTTCAGCGTATTGCTGAATCTGCTTCATCTGTAGCGGAACTTGCTGTTGCCACATCTGAACATGCTAGCGATGGAAGTACCGTTATCCAAAAATCTGTTTCACAAATGACAACGATACACGAAGCTGTAAATGCTACGTCAGAAGTGGTTGAACGTCTAATCACTCATACGAAATATATTGATACTGCTGTACAATCTATTTCTAATATTGCTGAGCAAACAAACTTACTTGCTTTAAATGCTTCTATTGAGGCAGCTCGTGCTGGCGAGCAAGGAAAAGGATTTGCTGTCGTAGCTGACGAAGTTCGAAAACTTGCTGAACAATCTAAAACAGCTGCAACAGACATTAATCAATTACTACATCAAATTCAAAATGATACAGAGACTGCTAGCTCTATGATGTCTCAAGGCCGTTCTGAAGCATTTGAAGGCATTAATGTTATTCGTGAAGCTGGTACTTCTTTCTCAACAATTGTAGAACAAGTAAATAAAGTATCTACTCAAATGCAAGATATATCAGCAACTGCTGAAGAGATGGCTGCAAGTGCTGAAGAAATGAACGCTTCACTTAATAACATCGCTTCTATCTCGACTGAAGTATCCAGCGAAACTGCCGCAACGGCACAATCTGCTGAAAAAAAAGTTATCGTTATGAATGAAATGGCAGTAACTGCTGGAAAAATGAAACAAACAGTTGAAGAGTTAGATCAACTCGTATCTCATTTTAAAACAGAATAGATTTTCAAAAAAATATCCCTCTTTTAAAGAGGGATATTTTTTTGAGCTCATTTCCTGCACATTATGCTCATTTCCGTTATAATGAGAATCGATATCATTAAATTGTAGGAGGGGCTGCTTATGTCACAAGAAGCATTTGAAAATAAATTATTTGCCAATTTAGAAGCTGTTATTGACCCTGAACTAGGTGTTGATATCGTTAATCTTGGATTAGTGTATGATGTTACAGCAGATGAAAATAATAATACTGTCATTACGATGACGATGACTTCTATCGGTTGTCCAATGGCTGGGCAAATCGTATCAGACGTTAAAAAAGTATTATCAACGAACGTACCTGAAGTTAATGAAATAGAAGTAAATGTCGTTTGGAATCCACCGTGGTCGAAAGAACGTATGTCACGTATGGCGAAAATCGCATTAGGCATTCGCGACTAGCGGGATAAAGAAAAAAAACCTGACACTCTAGTCAGGTTTTTTTCTCTTATTATTTTACGCCTACTGCATCATAAGCTTTCGTTACAGCTTGTACAGCTTTAGAGTTTTTACCATATAAATCTTCAGCTGACTGAAGTGCAGCTTGGCGCATCATTTTAAAGTCAGAGTTTGCAGTTAAATATTTCGTAAGAGCACGGTAGTAAATTTTTTCAGTAGCTTCACGGCCCACTCCAGTTACTTTCACGCCGTAATGATCTCCGCCTTCAGATACTAAATAAGCAGCTTTATTATTAATACTACTGTTAATATGAACGCCGCCATTATCAGCTGTTCCAGTATAACGTTTATTATAGTGATCTGGGTAACCTTCACCTGGTTTTAATGGGTTTGGAATAGATGCTGGATCTTTCAATGAACGAAGTGCATCACCTGGTTTACCAGGTGTATAAATGTCAGCACCTAAATCCCAGCTCTTCTTCTCAACCATAACACCCATAATATCAGATAACGATTCATTTAACGCCCCTGACTCATTTTTGTAAACAAGGTTTGCTGTATGTTCAGTTACAGCATGCGTTAATTCGTGACCGATAACATCAAGTCCAGCAGATAATGGAATGAATGTTTTTCCATCGCCATCACCATACATCATTTGCACACCATTCCAAGCTGCGTTATTCCACGCTGTACCTACGTGAACAGTTGAAATAAGCTTCGCACCTTTATCATCGAAAGAGTTACGATTAAATGTCTTTTTGTAGTAATCATATACTTTTCCTGCATTTACATGCGCATCAACTGCAGCTTTATCTTCGAAGAACTTAGATTTACTTTCAACTTCTTCTCCTGTATATCCAAGCCATTGTGAGAATAAATTAAACCAGTTCTCGTCCATATTCTCTGCATCAAATGTATGGATACCTTGTCCTCGTTTACCATCAAACAAGTTGAATTGTCCTGTTTTCGTATCTTGAGCAATTTCAAATGATTGTCTAGCACCTAATACTCCGTAACCAAATCCAGTAATGTTATCTACAGCGTTATATTTCTCAATAACATTTCCATTCGTTGCATCAACAAAATAATGCCAATACCCTGGAGCTGGTTTTGAAATCGATGCCTTAACTAAGTATGCAAGGTAGTAATTACCGTCTTTTTCATATACAAATAAATCTTTTTTCACACCGTCATAACTCTTTACTTTGCCAATTTCTTTCTCAATATCTGCCTTTGCAATTGTTTCTGCTTGTTCCGCAGTAATGCTTGCAGCTGCAGGAATATTTTTATCATCTAAATTCGGAATAACTTGTCCGAAGAATGCTTTTACATTATTTTCTTTATCAAGTGTAACAGTTTGATCAGAACCGTACACAGGAATGTTATTATGTTTCTCAACTAGCTTCACATGTGTCGTATCAGATTCAGCGTCTTTTTCTTCCCCAACGATATTAAAATGCTTTTCAATATTTCCTGCTAATTTAAACATATCTTTCTTACTCTCTAAGTATTGAAAGACCGTCTCTTTTTTATCTAGTCCTTCCGGTGCTTTCCATTCTTCACCTATGTATGCAGGTGTTTTAAATTCTTGATGATATTGAATTTTTTGTTCTTCCGCTTTCGTTGTCGTTGCCCCAAACGCTCCAAATCCCCCGGCGATAACAGTTAACGCTAATGCTGATGAAATGACTTGCTTTTTCACTATAACATTCCCCATTCCCATAAAGATTTTTGACACTTTTATACAATTCTTATTTTTTCACCCGATACCTCTACCAAAAATTTGAGAAACATTTTTCAGATAATTCCAATCAAAAAAAGAGGACATCTATCGGATGTCCTCTTTTTTATAAACCTTTTATTGTTTTTTCAATTCAATTGCTAAATAGTGTGATTGCTCTTTCGCTTGAATGTGAATATCTTCTTCTACAGATTCTGCTGCATCCCGCATAACAAACGTCTCACCATTTATTACACTGCTTCCTTCAATTTGTACAAGGTACAATTGACGTCCTTCTTTCACTGGAAAATGAATTTCTTTTCCAGCCTCTAATGATAAAGAATATAAATTCGCATCTTGGTGAATTTGAATTGGTGCATTTCCTTCTACTGAAGATACCATATGGAACCATTCATTTTCACGCTTGCTCCAATCAAATTTAAACTCACCATAGTTTGGTTTATGATCCGCACGGTCTGGTAAAATCCAAATTTGTAATAAACGCAGCGTTTCATCGCCTAAATTATGCTCGCTATGAAATACACCCGTGCCAGCACTCATATATTGAACATGTCCACGCTCAATCGTTCCGCGATTTCCCATGCTGTCTTCATGTGTTAAAGCACCATCTACAACGTAAGAAATAATCTCCATATCACGGTGCGGATGCATATCAAAACCAGTTTGCGCCGCTACTAGATCATCATTAATAACACGTAACGCTCCGAAGTTCATGTTATTTGGATTGTAGTAATTGGCAAAAGAAAAATGAAAATGTGTATTTAACCAACCATGATTTGCTCTGCCCATATTTTTATGATCAACTTTTCTAAACATATCCTTCACCTCATACTATCTCGAATTCGAGATTTATTTTAAAATTTTTTCTTACTGTAACTTTTTTAATAGTGTTAATAACTGCTTTTGTTCCTCTATATTTAAATTATGAAACTTCTCTGCTTGGAACGTTTCTTGAGGTGGGACGATTTCCTCATATAAAGCTCTTCCCTTTTCTGTTAAAGAAATATATTTCGTGGTACCCTCTTGTTCACGCAAAATCCACTCAAGCTGCTCCATTTTATTTAAAAGCTGCGTTACATTTCCTTTCGTAACAAATAGCTTATTTCCAAGTTCTTGCTGCGTTAAACGATTATGTCCTCCAACTTGAGCTAACACATCAAACTGAGCGGCAGATATATTCCATTTTTTCAAATGCTGATTCGTCTCACGAATACTCTTATTATAAAAGCGTGACAAACGAAACCATAATAGTAGCCCTAGTCTATCTTCTGTTTTCATTTCATCACCTCGCTCGTTTCATATCATTAGTTTAGAACTAAACTTAATAAAAGTCAAATACTTATTTTTAATAAGTATAAAAGCACAGCGCTATTTCTCCACTATGCTTTACATTAACTTTCTACTCTTATATTCATCCAATTTCCTCTCCGCGAACTTCCTCGCATCTTTTTCAATCCACCGCTCTTCGTACCGTTCACTTCCCACATACAATATATCTCTCTTATGCTGCATCGCATGGCGGAATTCATGCAGTAGCGTTTTGAGAACTTGATCATACTCTTCCCACATACAAACGAAAATTAATTGCTTTTCTTTATGATAAAAACCACCTACTGGGAATAGGAACTCTTCTTCCTCTTCCCCTAATGATAGAAGCACATCATTTGCATCACACGTATCACAAAAAATAACGGGCGTTTTACATACTTCAATAAGAGAAAACAAATCCTCTCTCAACTTTTTGACATCCCAAGGAAGCTCCGAATCCAACACATACCAATTCTCTACCTGTTGATATACATTTTGAAACTGGAGTTCCATTTCTCTTTATTCCCCTTTCCAAGCACCCTTTTTCTATATGTATGCCACAATATGGTAAATATTAAACATATTCTTTCATCCTTGAAAAAATGCCAATAAAAAAGGAATCTACGTCGACATAGATTCCTTTTCTGTAATCACTTTTTTTTCATCATTTTTTTAAATACAAAATAACCAATTGCACAAACAATAGCAGCAAGTGCAAAGTATTTCACATATGGCCCCGCAACTTTATTAATACTTTCCCACTCTGTTCCTAATTTAAAACCTAAATATACAAACACAATTGACCACGGAATAACAGCTAATGTAGTTAGCGTAATAAACTTAGCATGTGACATTTTCGCAATACCCGCTGGTATCGAAATAGCATGACGCACAACCGGAATAAAACGTGCGGTAAAGATAACGCCAGTTCCATAACGATTAAACCAATCTTCAGCATAATCAATATGTTTCTTCTGGATTAAAATATATTTTCCATATCGCTCAAGAACAGGTCTTCCTCCATATCGACCAATCCAATAAATGAATAGTTGTGCAATTACACCACCAATTGTACCGAACGCAACAGCGCCCCAAAATGTAATGCTTCCTGTTGATACTAAATAACCTGCATAAGACAATACGATTTCACTTGGAATAACCTCTAGCATTAATCCAAGCATAATTCCCCAATAACCAAGTCCTTCTAAAAAAACTAAAACCGAATGAATCAACTCTCCTAACATCATGTACCTCTCTTTACTGTTTTCATTACAAAAATAAAAGTACAAGCAGGAAATATCTTGTACTTTTATTTTTTTCAATTTAGTTAGTCTTCGTATCCCACTTAAAGATTTTATTTAAGAATTTATATACATTCTTCGACTCTTTTGTCAAAAGTGGGCCTAAAATGGATAGTATAAGCACGTATAGTGCTGAGAATGGTTTCAGTACTGACATTAAACCACCGGCGATACCGATATTAGCCATAATGATGGAGAACTCTCCTCTTGAAACGATTGTTAATCCGATATTTGTTGATGCTTTATGAGATAATCCAGCTTGTCTTCCTGCGATCATTCCTGCTACAAAGTTACCGATTATCGTAAGAAGGACAGCGCCTAACGTTAACCATATCGCTCCGCCTAATGAGAACGGATCAATACTTAACCCGAAGCTGAAGAAGAAAATAGCTCCGAAAAAGTCTCTAAATGGAACAACAAGATGTTCAATTCGATCACTATGCTCTGTCTCAGAGAAAACTAATCCTAGAAGAAGTGCTCCAATTGCTTCTGCAACGTGAATTGTTTCTGAAAAACCAGCAATGAAGAATAACGAAGCAAATACTACAATAATAAAGATTTCATCTGAGCTAATGTTGAGCAATTTATTTAATAACGGCGTAGCCTTTCTAGCTACTATAAAGAATAGAAGCATATATCCTAAAGCAATTCCAATTGAAGTAAGGGCACCTAAGAAGGAAGCGTGATCTCCAAGTACTAAACCAGAAACAACTGATAGATATACAGCAAGGAATATATCTTCAAACATAATAATTCCTAAAATTAATTCGGTTTCATTATTACCAGTTCTTCTTAAGTCCACTAACACTTTAGCAACGATAGCGCTAGAAGAAATCGTAATAATACCCGCAATAATTAAGATTTCTAGTAATGGGAATCCCATTATAAATCCGTATAACAAACCAAGTGAAAAGTTAATTAAAATATAAATCGTTCCACCAATCGCAATAGAGCGTCCAGATTTAATTAGTTTTTTCATTGAAAATTCTAATCCTAGATAGAATAGAAGGAATAGAACCCCAATCCGTCCAAGGAAGGAAATTACACTTGCACTTTCAATAAATTTGAGATCGATAACACCTATCGTCGGTGCATGCGGTCCTACTAACATTCCAAGAACAATTAGAAAAGGAATTACTGAGAATTTAAATTTTCCAGCAATTACTGCTGCAATTGCCACTAAAACTAAAGCTGTACCAACTTCAAAAATTAACGTATCCATCTAATCAGTCCCCCTATTTGAAAGTAATTCATTAATAATTTTTTTAATTTCTTCTCTCTCACCTGAAACTACAAGCATATCTCCGTCTTCAATTACTGTTTCTGGTCCTGGATTAAATAGCTTCTTCATGTTCTTCTTCATAACTGCGATTATCGTTACGCTATATGTTTTTCTTATTTCAAGATCGCCAATTGTTTTTCCGATTGCTGGAGCTGTATTCTCCACTTTGAACCACTCAATCGCTAAACCTTCAAAAACCATCTCAACATTTTCTAACGCCCTAGGCTTATATACCATTCCACCTAATATTGCTGCGATTTGTCTTGCCTCTGAGTCACGTAGTGAAATACTTGAGATGCTTTCTTCATGGTCTGAATCAAAATGATACATTTCTCTACGTCCATCATCATGAATGACAATTACCATCTTTTCGTTACCTTTCGTAACGATTTGAAACTTATAACCAATACCCGGAAGTTCACTTTCTCTAATATTCATTTTTAGCTCCTCCATAACTTTTTTTATTTTAATTTTCTGTTTTTCTGTCTTTTATTCATCCAATCAATTTTAGAAATTCTAACCACTCAGGATATTTGTGATTTGGAAATCTTTTATTGTAATAATAAGTGGATCCTAAAAAGATACTTAAAGATGTAATGATAAAAAATATATTACTTCTCATTTTCAAACTCTCAAGGCTTACTTTCCATAAAGAATCTTCTTTCAAATTATCCCCACCTTCTCGCTTTAAATTTAGTTTTTTAAAATGTAAATAATTCTAAAAATATTACGATGTAACATAATCATAACACAAAAATGATTTAAGTAACATAATTTTTTAGAAAAATTGATTCTCGTATATTTTTTGCATATAATTTTCTTATTACGAAAAAAAGGAAGTGTATTATATGGTTGATATCTTTAGCAGATTCCTTGAGGTAACGAATAATATTTTATGGTCATATATTCTTATTGCAATGCTAATCGGCTTCGGTCTTTACTTCTCTTTTAAATTAAAATTTGTCCAAATTACTCATTTCAGTGAGATGGTCAGCTTAATTAGTAAAGGGTTTAATCGAAAAGAAAAAAAGAAAGATAGCATCTCTCCATTCCAAGCATTTTGCTTAAGTGCAGCAGCACGTATCGGTATTGGGAACTTAGCCGGTGTAGCATTAGCAATTTCAATGGGTGGACCTGGCGCAATATTTTGGATGTGGTTTATCGCGATTATCGGAGCAGCTACTAGTTTCGTAGAATGTACACTTGCGCAAATTTATAAAGTAAAAGATGGAAGTAGGTTCCGTGGTGGACCAGCATATTACATGGAAAAAGGGTTAAACAAACGCTGGATGGGCGTCTGGTTTTCACTTCTTATTACAGTTGCGTACGGATTAATTTTCAATTCAGTTCAAGCGAATACAGTAACAATAGCGTTTGAAAATGCTTTTGGACTAGAGCGAACGATCGTAGGAGCTCTATTAGCCTTATTAGTTGCAGTTATTATTTTTGGTGGTATTAAGAGCATTTCACGTATTACAGAAATGATTGTTCCGCCAATGGCAATCGTTTATATCGGCGTGGCTATTTTTGTCGTTATTAACAACTTCAGTATGTTACCAAGCATTTTCATGGAAATCTTTAACGGTGCATTCGGTTTAGACCAAGCCATCGCTGGTGGTGTTGGAGCAGCAATCAAGTTCGGTATTCAGCGCGGTTTATTCGCTACAGAAGCAGGAATGGGTAGTTCTCCTAATGCAGCCGCAACATCTGATGTATCTCACCCTGTAAAACAAGGGCTTGTTCAAGCATTAGGCGTTTTCGTAGATACATTCTTAGTATGTACATCAACAGCATTTATCGTATTATGTTCTGGACTTTACAAAGGATCAAATTTAGAAGGCATCGAATTAACACAAAACGCATTAAGTTCACAAATTGGACCGTGGGCAAGCACTTTCTTAGCGATTATTATTTTCCTATTCGCTTTCAGTTCACTTCTAGGAAACTACTATTATGGTGAAACAAATATCGCATTCATTAAAGAAAGCAAAACATGGTTAATGATTTATCGTGTTGCAGTTGTCGGAATGGTATTCTTCGGATCAATCGCTGCTCTTAAAACAGTTTGGAGTTTAGCTGATTTATTCATGGGACTAATGGTATTCACAAACTTAATTGCCATCTCATTCCTTAGCAAATTTGCTTACGCTGCATTAGTAGACTATTTGAAGCAAAAGAAACAAGGCAAAGATCCTGTCTTCGTTGCAAACTCTATCCCTGGCTTAAAGAATACAGAGTGCTGGGATGGACAGGATGTAGAAGAAAAACAAAAGGCTGTTTAACAAATAAAAGCACAAGCGGCTCGTTTAGAACAAGAGCCATATCTCAAACAAAGGCCCTATTACTTCATCGTAATAGGGCCTTTTATTTACAACAGTTCATAATTTGTTCAAATTAATTCCAGCAAAAGGATTGATTTATAGAGATTACTAGATTATAATAATTATAAATTAGTAATTGATATCACATAACAACTCAAAAGGAGATTGATCATAATGAACAAACAAGTAATCGAAGTATTAAACAAACAAGTAGCAGACTGGAGCGTTTTATTCACAAAACTTCACAACTTCCATTGGTACGTAAAAGGACCTCAATTCTTCACATTACACGAGAAATTCGAAGAACTTTACACAGAATCAGCTACTCACATCGACGAAATTGCAGAACGTATTTTAGCAATTGGTGGTAAACCAGTAGCAACAATGAAAGAATACCTAGAAATATCTTCTATTCAAGAAGCAGCTTACGGAGAAACTGCAGAAGGGATGGTCGAAGCAATCATGAAAGACTACCAAATGATGCTAGTCGAACTGAAAAAAGGCATGGAAATTGCTCAAGACTCTGACGATGAAATGACATCTGACCTACTACTAGGCATCTACACAGAACTAGAAAAACACGCTTGGATGCTACGTGCGTTCTTGAATCAATAATAGACTTTAAAGCGGAGGCGGCTCGTTCAGAACAGGAGGGTGTTGGAACTCCTGATTACGAGGCGCTTTTTGCCTCGAATGAAGGAGTGAAACAACCGACTGTTCTAGCCGCTGGAGCTGGATATCATTAAAAGCGGAAGCGGCTCGTTTAGAGTCGCTTTTTTATGTAATGGTCGCACTTAAAGGTACACGAAATTATATCAACGATTTTTCAAATATATCGATTATAACTCGCAATATATCAACGATTTTTTCATTATATCGATCATTACCCGCAATATATCAACGATTTTTTCATTATATCGATCATTACCCGCAATATATCAACGATTTTTTCATTATATCGATCATTACCCGCAATATATCAACGATTTTTTCATTATATCGATCATTACCCGCAATATATCAACGATTTTTTCATTATATCGATCATTACCCGCAATATATCAACGATTTGACAAAGGATATCAATTTGCCGACAAATCACGACAATATCAGCGCCCCTCTCCCCCTACTTTTATCAATATATTACAATCTCATCTATGTTAAAATATAGGAAACACCCTTTAGCTTTTCCAAATTCATCATTTACTACTTAAATGACGGGAGTGGTTCAGTTGAAAGACTACTTAATTAGAGCATTTTTTGCGTTAATAACAGTTGGGATTCTCTTACTTATAGCTAATATTTTCAATATACGTGTCGAGGTTAAGGACTATGCTTTCCTCGTTGTCGTAGCAATTGGTGGCGGCTGGGGTGGCTGGTACCTGTATAAAAAACAAAATAAAAATAACAATAAAGGCATTCCGAAATAATATGGAATGCCTTTATTCTATATTACATAATTAAACTTAAACCAATAATAAAAGCAGTCCCCAAAAAATATCATAAAAACCCATATTCTATGGTAAATAAAAAGAATTCATTTTGAATATAGAAACAGTCCAAAATCTTGCATAACAGAGGTATAACCCATTTGCCGCAACATTGTGGCTATATTCCCACGGTGATATGCTCCGTGGGTGACGACGTGTAGTATTGTTTCAGAAACCGTCGTATCTAGGTGCCCAGCATATGGATTATCAACCTCAACCACTTTTTCATAATCTTGTTGACTACTTAAAAGTACTTTATATCGTTTAGATAATTCATAAAAACTAGTTTTCATTTCCTCAATATTTTTTGTTTCCAGCTGCTCTTTCAATTGGTCTGTGTGTACCATTGCATCACTCATGCTTTTACCAGAAATAATCTCAAACCAGGCTAAATCTGTGAGGTATATGTGAGACATTACTTTTGCCACCGAAGAAAAACCACTCTTAACTTCCTTATGGAAAATGTCTTGCGGTAGTTCTTTTAAGCGATTTAAAATAACTTCATTTGCCCATAAGTGGTAGTTATACATTTTTAATACAGAACGCCCCATGCTCATCTCTCCTCCAATTTTCATTTTAATGATTAGATTATGATACATAGCTGATTAAAAATTTCCAAAGGATTACATCTATAAAATTTATTCTCATTTCGATTAAAAAAACCTCTACTAACTTCATAAAAACATTCGGTATCTTCCACAATCTGACCCTTTAACGGAACAATTATATGTCACTCAATAATTCCTTACTCACCCTTTATTCAGATGTTCTTTTTTAATTCATCAAAACATCCCTCCATCTACTTCCCCTCTTCAAACGCTTCCACATCTCACTATCAATATATTGAACCAAATTAAAAACACATGCTTTTTTAAAATAAACTTTCATGTGTTTCCAAAGACATCTATAAAAAACAAAGCAATCAAAATGATAAAGGCATTCCAAAGTAATATGGAATGCCTCTTTTATTGCCTTCTGTAATAAATAATGAAATTCAGACCACTAATACAACCAATCGCAATAAACATACAAAACGATTGTGGATCTCCAGCCAAATTATACTCATCAACAATAAAGCCAATCATAAAGAGTGTTATCGCCGAAACACCGATACACAATATCGAAATAAACCAAAGCGAAAATTCATTAATTAGCTCTTTCTTCTGTGTTGAAACGATTAACATAACAAGAATAGACGCTGCTAAAATACTTTTAAAAACAGGACGTAAATACACAAACTCCTCCATCAATTTCTCCTTTTCCAAAAAACATCATATCTCAACATTAACATATTTAACCAAATTAAAAACACATGCCATCTTAAATTAAAACGACATGTGTTTCCGTATTTGCTATGATAGTTGCTTCCACTTCGTTCCCAAAACAGGACGCTCATAATTTTGGATTGCATGAATTAGTTTATCTGTCGTCTCAGCTGAAACGATCAATTCTTTATTTGATGGATTCATAAATCCTTCTTCTGCTGCACGTTCAACCATTTGCAGAATTGGCCCGTAAAAACCTTTTATGTTTAATAAACCAACCGGCTTATTATGTATACCAATTTGTGACCAACATACAACTTCAAATAGTTCTTCAAACGTTCCGTATCCGCCTGGAAGCGCAATAAAAGCATCTGCAAGCTCTGCCATTTTCGCTTTACGTTCATGCATCGTCTCTACTTCAATTAATTCTGTTAATCCTGTATGCACAATTTCTCCTCGGAATAGACCGCGTGGCATAACACCTGTTACACGTCCACCTAAACGAAGAACTTCGTTTGCTACTTCTCCCATTAATCCAACGCATGAACCACCGTATACGAGCTCATACTCGTTCTCAACAAACATTTTACCTAACTGAATTGCCTGCTCTTTGAATTCTGGTCTCTCCCCTAAATTAGAACCTGCAAACACACAAATCTTTCTCATTCCTACACCCCGAAACTATATATTGTTATGATACAATTGACATTGTACAACATATTGAGGAGATGAGGAAGAAATGGATATCGTTGCATTTCAAAGATGGGTTGAGGAATTTTACGAAAAACGAAGCTGGTCACAGTATAATGCCTTTATTCGCTTAAATTTCTTAACCGAGGAAGTTGGGGAAGTTTCACGAGTCGTTCGTGCTATTGAAATCGGCCGCGATCGCCCTGATGAAGATGCGAAAACAGAAGAAGAGCTAAAACAAGAACTAAAAGAAGAACTTGGCGATGTACTATCTAACCTTATTATTCTTTCGCAAAAATATGATTTAGACTTACAAGACATTATGGACGCACACGTCACAAAGCTTTCGAAAAGGTTCGAAGTATCTAAATGAGAATATTATCAATTATGGTATAATATTCTTGTCACAATACTAAGGGGGATTTTATGTTATCAAAAAAATTGCACGACGCATTAAATGAACAAATGAACTTTGAATTTTACTCTGCCCATGCTTATATGGCAATGGCTGCTTACTGTACAGCTGAGAGCTATGATGGATTCGCTAACTTTTTCCTTGTACAAGCTGAAGAAGAACGTTTCCACGCAATGAAGCTTTACAACTATATTAATGACCGCGGAGAGCGCGCTATTATTACTGGATTTGATAATCCGAATAACGAATACGAATCTGTATTAAACGCTTTTGAAGTCGCACTTGAGCACGAGCGTGAAGTAACGAAACGTATTTACAACTTATCTGATATCGCTTGGGATGAGCGTGAACATGCAACAATTACATTCTTAAAATGGTTCGTTGACGAACAAGTTGAAGAAGAAGCTTCATTCGATAGCATCATCCAAAAACTAAAACGTATTACAAGCGATTCAAACGCACTGTTTATGCTAGATGCTGAATTAGAGAAACGTACATTTACGCCTCCAGCTGAGTAATATTTCAATCACCTTAATACATGTATTAAGGTGATTTTTTTGTTTGCTCTCTATCTTAAAATCACCTTAAATTTCCTCATATTTGACATAGTGCCAGATATAAAATGGTATTATTTTCAATATAAAAACGAATATACGAGGAGAGGAAAAATGAATCAACGTGTAGAAGCTGTTGATGCAATTCGTGGTTTCGCTTTGTTTGGCATTTTACTAGTCAATATGACATTAATTCAATTTGGGTTCTTCACCAGTGAAAAACCAACTTATCTATTTGGCGATCTTGATAAAGGTGCTAATTGGTTTATTCAATTTTTCGGCACACATAACTTTATATCCCTATTTTCTTTTCTATTTGGGCTTAGCATTATTTTGTTACAAAAAAGTATTATCGCAAAAGGAAAAAAATTCTTCCCCACATACATAAGACGTATTATCATTCTTTTACTACTCGGCTACATTCATGGCACTTTTGTTTGGGAGGGAGATATTTTATTTGCATACGGAATAATCGGGATTTTTTTAATGATATTCATCAATCGAAAACCGAAAACTTTGCTTATTTGGGCGATTATTCTACTCGCACTTATTACACTTATGTCTTATCAAACTGATCCATCTACAAATATAAATGATTTCGCACCTTATACTGAAAAAGAACATAAAGTCCATCAAACTGGAAGCTATATGGATCACGTCAACTTTAGATTGACTGAAAATCCTTTTGATTACATGGGAATTGACGGTGCATTCGGATTATTTTTCATATCAGTTTTCGCAATAATTTTTATGTCTCCACTGTTCCTACTCGGAATGTATGTAGGGAAAAAAGGCTGGCTATTTGAGGTCAGTAAACATATACCTGCTGTCAAAAAAATATGGTTTGCCACCGGTCTCTTCTCTTTTACAATTAAAATCTTAGCTATGTTCATAAAACACCCGGTTTTAATTATGTTACAAGATGGCCTTACACCAGTAACTATGACCTTCTTTTACGGAAGCACAATCATTTTATTATTCCATTACAAAAAAGCAACCCGTCTACTAACATACATGGCGAACATGGGGAAAATGTCCGTTAGTAATTACTTAGCGCAATCTATTATCGCAACAACCATTTTTTACGCATATGGATTTGGCTTATACGGGAAAATCGGCTATTTCTTCGGTATTCTTTTAACCATCGGAATTTATACGATTCAATTATTCGTTAGCACCTATTGGCTCCAGAAATATCGAATGGGGCCAGTGGAATATGTCTGGAGACTGGGAACATATTTAGAGAAACCACGTTTTAAAAGAGACTTGGATAAAGCAAGTTAAACAAAAAAGCAATGAGCCTACGCTCATTGCTTTTCTTAATTTATTAAAGCATAACCCCAACGATAATCGCTGATAATATACTTACTAACGTTGCACCGTATACAAGTTTTAAACCGAATGATGATACAACGTTTGCTTGTTTGCCATCGATACTCTTCGTTGCACCTGCGATAATTCCGATAGATGAGAAGTTCGCAAATGATACAAGGAAGATAGATAAAATACCTACTGTACGAGCTGATAAATCGCCAGCTACTTTTCCAAGGTCAAGCATTGCAACGAATTCGTTCGTTACTAATTTTGTTGCCATAATTTGTCCTGCTTGTAACATCTCTGATGTTGGAATACCCATTACGAATGCTAATGGTGAGAAGATATATCCTAAAATGCTTTGGAATGTGATTCCGAAAATTGAATCGAATACACCATTAATTGCTGTAATTAATGCCACGAAACCGATTAACATCGCCGCTACTGTTACAGCGATTGAGAAACCAAGCATAATATATTCGCCTAACATTTCAAAGAATGTTTGTTTCTTGTCTTCTTGTAATTCTAAAATATCGTCTTCTTCTTTTACTTCATATGGATTAATGATATGAACGATAATGAATCCACTGAATAAGTTTAATACAAGTGCTGTTACTACATATTTTGGATCAATCATTTTCATATAAGAACCGACAATTGACATCGATACTGTAGACATTGAAGATGCACAAAGTGTGTATAAACGATTTTTCGGTAATTTGCTTAGTTGATCTTTTACTGTAATGAATACTTCCCCTTGACCAACGATTGCAGCTGCTACCGCATTATATGATTCTAGTTTTCCTAAACCGTTAACTTTACTTAATAGGAAACCGACTGCACGAATGATAATCGGTAAAACTTTAATATGTTGCAGGATCCCGATTAATACTGCTAAGAAAATAATCGGTAATAATACTGTTAAGAAGAATGGTGCTTGTCCATCGTTTGCTAGACCACCAAATACGAAATTAACCCCAGCTTCCGCAAATTTTAAAATAGAACCAAATCCATCTGCGATCCCTTTTACTAATACAAATCCGACCTTTGTATTTAGTAAGAAATACGCAAGTACCAATTGAATAACAAGCATAAGTGCAATTGGTTTATATTTAATCTTCTTACGATCTGAACTGATAAGGAAACCTAGTACAAACACTACAAGTAAACCGACTAGAAACATTACTATTTTCATATGTGAATCCCCCACTTCTCCCACGAATTATTGGTCGTATAACGTATAACGAATGACGTCTGACCATTGTTGTTAAAAAAATTTAAAACCCCTAAAACTATTCAACTGTCATCTAAAATCAGTAAGCGTTTACATAAATTGCAATTTATAAAAGGTAGCTTCTTCTCTCCTACCATACTTGAAAGTCTGAAATTGATACCACCTACAAATCAAATTGTAAGCGTTATCTAGGTGAAATGCAATATAAATTTTAAAAGATTTTTATATGTTAATATATTCCTAATTAATTGGTTTTTTCATGCAAATTTACCATAAAAAAAGGATGGCCCTAGCTATGAGCTAGAGCCATCCTTTTTTTATAACATAACACCAACGATAATCGCTGATAGAATACTTACTAATGTCGCACCGTACACAAGGCGTAGACCGAATGATGATACAACATTTGATTGATTTTCATCGATACCTTTCGTTGCACCTGCAATAATTCCGATAGATGAGAAGTTCGCAAATGATACAAGGAATACAGAAAGAATACCAACTGTACGAGCCGATAAATCACCAGCTACTTTTCCAAGGTCAAGCATCGCAACAAACTCGTTTGATACTAATTTTGTTGCCATAATTTGTCCCGCTGTTACCATTTCTGCTTGCGGGATGCCCATTACGAATGCTAATGGTGAGAAAATATATCCTAAAATAGCTTGGAATGTAATACCGAACATTGTATCAAACAAGCTATTGATTGCTGTAATTAATGCTACGAAACCGAGTAACATAGCTGCTACTGTAATCGCAATCGTGAAACCAAGCATAATGTACTCGCTCAGCATTTCAAAGAATGATTGTTTTTTCTTATTTTCTAATTTCAGTGTATCTTCTTCTTCTGTAATATCGTACGGGTTAATAATATGAATGATAATGAAACCACTAAATAAATTTAATACAAGTGCTGTTACTACATATTTCGGTTCGATCATTTTCATATAAGAACCAACGATTGACATCGACACTGTCGACATAGAAGATGCACATAATGTATATAAACGATGTTTTGGGATTTTACTTAATTGATCTTTTACTGTAATAAATACTTCTGCTTGTCCAACAATGGCAGCTGCTACTGCGTTATATGATTCTAGTTTTCCTAGACCATTCACTTTACTTAACAACGTACCAATAGCACGAATAAATATCGGTAAAATTTTAAAGTGTTGCAGAATTCCGATTAAAACCGCAAAGAATACGATTGGTAATAACGCTGTTAAGAAGAATGAAACCTCTCCTTTATTAACAAGACCACCAAATACGAAAACGATTCCAGCTTCCGCATATCCAAGAAGTGCGCCAAATCCATCTGAAATTCCTTTTACTAAAATATAACCAACTTGCGTATTTAATAAGAAATAAGATAATGCTAGCTGAATAATAAGCATAATTGCGATTGGTTTATACTTAATCTTCTTTCGATCGGCACTTATAAGAAAACCGAGTACAAATACAACGAGTAATCCTACAAGGAACATAACAAACTTCATTAATAAAATCCTCCATTTAACTCTTCATTAACGTTGAACGTCTGACCATTCAAAACAAGAAATAATCCGAACTTTCCATTTCTCCTCCAAAATCTTCAATCGGATAGAAAAGATCATAAAACCTCTTATTTCAAAGGCATTTTCCATTCTAACATAAATCACAACTCATATCCGCACTTTTCTCAAAAAAATACATTTTATTATGAACCATTCATGAATGTTCGTCTTTTTCATTATAAAGCGAAACTTTAATGAGCAGGAGTTTCACTTCACACAAATAGCTGAACCAACAAAAAATGAGCATCAAGTTTCACTTGATGCTCACCTCATTATACTGCTTTTTCTTTATCAGCTACCGCTGGCTTATCCCAACACTCTGTATTGTTCAAACCTGGAATAGACTCCGCATAAAAGACTGGATCTTTCCCTTGTTTCTTTTGCTTAATATAATCTGATAACGCTGCGAAAGCGTACTTAGAAAGGAATACAATTGCTACTAAGTTAATAACAGCCATAATTCCCATAAATAAATCTGCTAAATCCCAAACGATTTGAATTGTCGCTACAGATCCTAGCATAACCATACCAAGTACAGCAATGCGGTATGCATTTAATAGCACTTTACTTCCATTTAAGAATTCAATATTTGTTTCACCATAGTAGTAGTTACCTACTAATGAACTGAATGCAAACAAGAAGATTGCAACTGCTACAAATATAGAAGCCCATGGACCGATATGTTGACTTAACGCCTGCTGCGTTAATTGAATTCCATTTAAATCAGCTGCATTATGCACGTCTGATAAAAGAATGATAAATGCTGTACAACTACAAATTAATAATGTATCTGTAAATACCCCTAAAGTTTGAATGAAACCTTGTTTAACTGGGTGCGTTACGTTTGCAGTCGCTGCTGCGTTTGGCGCACTACCCATACCTGCTTCATTTGAGAATAATCCACGTTTTACCCCTAATAAAATCGCAGCTCCTAATCCTCCGCCTACTACTTCTTTAATTCCGAAAGCATGTAAGAAAATTTCTTTAAATACATATGGAATTGCCGTAATGTTTGTTACAACAACGAATAATGCTACTGCTACATAAATAATTGCCATTACTGGAACAATCATTTCAACCGCGCGAGCAATTCGTTTTACTCCGCCGAAAATAATAACTGCAAGTAAACCAGCCATAACAAGACCTACTAATCTGCTATCTGTTTTAAATGCACCATCAAAGGCAGCTGCTACAGTATTAGACTGTACAGCGTTAAAAATCAATCCGAAACTTACTGTTATTAGAACAGAGAACACAACACCTAACCAGCGTTTCTTTAAACCCTTTTCCATATAATACGCTGGGCCCCCACGGAATGCATTCCCATCTTTTACTTTATAAATTTGCGCTAATGTGCTCTCTACAAATGCAGAAGCACCCCCAATTACCGCAATTAACCACATCCAAAATACTGCTCCTGGACCACCTGCTGAGATCGCAATAGCTACACCTGCTAAGTTACCAGTACCTACACGAGAAGCTGTACTCATACAAAACGCTTGGAATGATGATACGCCGCTCTTCTCTTTTTGCGCTTTTCTCGTTTTCGAGCTTGCTCCATCCCCAAGCAAACGAATCATTTCACCGAAGTAACGAACTTGGACAAATTTCACACGAAATGAAAAATAGAGCCCTAACCCAATTAACATCGCAATAATGACATATGACCAAAGGATATTATTTACATCCCCAATTACCCTAGCTAAAAAATCCATATTTGTATTGCCCCCTCTTCCTAACAATAAGAAAATTATATTCTAAAAACTTTAAGTAATCAAGAACTTTATGTAAGGTTTTATGACATTAGTATGTTAACTTTCTTAACATACGTGTTTTTTTTCATAAAAATATAGCTATTACATGCATTTATCCAATACTCAATCACTTATCCTCTTCAACCAGTCATACTTTTAAAACAGCACGTTCCCCAAAAATAACGAGAGGAACAAATAAAAAAAGTTATATTAATAACTACCTCTCACCCTTTTCATCATTTACTACAACAAAAAAGGCGAGCATCGAATTCACCTCGATGCTCGCCTTTTCATTTACACTGCTTTTTCTTTATCTGTTACCGCTGACTTATCCCAACACTCTGTATTCGTTAAACCAGGAATAGAATCTGCACTGAAGACTGGATCTTTCCCTTGTTTCTTTTGCCTTACATAGTCTGCTAATGCTGCATACGCAAATCGGCCAAGAAGTGTAATCGCAATTAAGTTCGTGATTACCATTAGACCCATAAATAAGTCTGCCATATTCCATACAACTTGAAGCGTCGCAACAGAACCGAATAATACCATTCCAACTACCGCAATACGGTAAATTGTTAACCACGTTTTGCTTTGCTTAATGAATTCAATATTTGTTTCACCATAATAGTAGTTTCCTAGAAGTGAACTAAATGCAAATAAGAAAATAATAATCGCTAAGAAACTGCTCGCCCATGGGCCAATTTGTGAACTTAATGCATTTTGTGTTAATTCAATACCTTCTAAATTCGTTGCTTTATACGCACCAGAACATAGTACGATAAATGCTGTTGATGTACACACTAAGAATGTATCTACTAATACTCCAATCGTTTGAATAAAACCTTGTTTTGCTGGATGCGTTACATCAGCTGTTGCTGCCGCGTTCGGCGCACTACCCATACCTGCTTCGTTCGCAAATAATCCGCGCTGAATACCATATTTCATCGCAGCACCGATACCGCCACCTACAGCTGAATCTAAACCGAATGCACCTTTAAAGATTTCCGTAAACACATCTGGTATTAAATAGAAGTTTTTAATGACAACAAAAACCGCTACTGCAATATAAATAAGCGCCATTGGTGGAACAATCATTTCCGACATACGTGCAATACTTTTTACACCACCAAAAATAATAACCCCAACTAATGCAGCTAATACAATACCAACAATATAACGCTCTAAGCCAAATGCATTTTCAAACGCTAATGTTACTGTATTTGCTTGTACTGAGTTGAAAATTAAACCGTAACTAATTGTAATCAGAATAGAGAACCAAATCCCCATCCAACGTTTATTTAAACCTTTTTCCATATAATAAGCAGGACCACCACGGAAGCCACTGCCATCTTTTATTTTATAAATTTGCGCAAGCGTACTTTCTACGAAACTTGAAGACGCACCGATAATCGCAATAACCCACATCCAAAATACAGCCCCAGGTCCTCCCATAGAAATAGCTAACGCTACACCAGCTAAGTTCCCGATACCAATACGAGCTGCAGAACTCATACAAAATGCTTGGAACGATGATACGCTGCCCTTTTTACGTGTCTTGCCAGTTAGTCCATCACTCATTAAACGAATCATTTCCCCTAAATGAGTAAGTTGTACGAATTTTAATTTAATAGAAAAATAAAGCCCTAAACCAATTAACATTGCAATAAGAATATATGACCAAAGAATCGTATTCGTTGATGAAACGAATTGTTCCAAAATATTCATACAATTAACCCCTCCTTTTCTCCATAAAACGAATTATATTTAAAAAACATTCAAAAATCAACATTTTTCGACAATTTGCAATTTCCAAATATTAGCCAAGCGCGAAGTAACAATATCTTTATGACTCTCCTCCCTCTAACTGTGCATACTAAAACAAAAAATAAATCTACAAACTACCCCATTGACAAAAACACCAACCTGTAACTATAATGATTACAACAGGTTGTAACAAACTTAATTACAATACATTCATTCACTTTCAGATATACAATTTAACAAAACACTTTGGAGGGATTTATTATGAAAATCGGAATTATCGGAGCAACTGGTAAAGCAGGAAGTCGTATTTTAAAAGAAGCATTAGATCGTGGACATGAAGTAACTGCAATCGTAAGAAACGCTGCAAAAATTACAGAAGAAAACGTAAAAGTTTTAGAAAAAGACGTATTTTCTCTTACATCTAACGACCTACAAGCATTCGACGTAGTTGTAAATGCATTTGGCGCTCCAGCAGGACAAGAACACCTTCACGTAGATGCAGGAAACGTACTAATTGAAGCTATGAAAGGTACACCTAATACAAAATTACTTGTAGTTGGTGGCGCTGGAAGCTTATTTGTAGACGAAGAGAAAACAACACGTGTATTTGAGACACCAGGTTTCCCAGGCGAATACCTTGCAACAGCTCAAAACCAAGGTAAAAACTTAGAAATCTTACAACAAACAAACGATATTACTTGGACATTCATCAGCCCTTCTGCACTATTTGCATTAGGAAAACGTACTGGTTCTTACAAAGCTGGCAAAGACAATCTTCTTGTGAACGCAAAAGGTGATAGCTACGTAAGTTACGAAGACTTCGCAGTTGCAGCACTTGATGAAATCGAAAACCCAAAACATGTAAACGAACGCTTCACAGTAGTTTCTGAAGCTGAATAATAAAAAAGCTCGTAAAACCATTATGTTTTACGAGCTTTTTCTTATTATTGCACTTGCTCTAATCCATTTTGAGTAATCTTAAAGAATATTTCTTGCCCCTTCATCGCATCCTCTTTTTTAACTAACTCATTCTTTTTGTACCAATTCAAACGACTCGGTTCCGCATGGTATACTTTCAGTACATCTCCATACTCAAATGCCGTTCCATTTACTTGCCCAGCAAAATTCTTTGAAGTCTCTTGTCCTTCTGCCGTTACATGCTTCTTCTCTTTTCCATTTTTATCATAAATCGTAAGTCCTATATACTGTTCATTTACAAAACGATAATGTATTTCATCATCGGTAAATGTCGCATGTAATTTCTTTTCTTCATTATTTAACGTAACGATTGAACGTGTTACATTAGCTACACCTTGATATACTATACTATCTCCATATGTTACTTCTAATGAAACTTCCGTCACTTTCTTATTTCCAAAGCGATCTTTCGTTTCTACTTTTACTTTTTGTTCACCAATTTTTGTTGTATTCGGTTTTTCTACAAAACCAATTACTTCTCCGTCTTTTACTTGAACAAAGTTTTTGGCATCTAATTTATCAGTGTTTGTTCCGATTACTACTTTTTGCGGTACAGTTGTTACTTCTTGCTTAGCTTCCATTCTTTCAAAGCCGTTTTCAGTAATTTTGAAGACTAGTTCCTTTATCTCTTTATTCTTTCCTTCTCCCGCATATACATCTTTTTTGTACCAGTGTAAGCGTGAAGATTCAGCATGATACACTTTCACCACATCTCCATATTCAAACGCTAGTCCGTTTATTTCCTTAGCAAAAGCTTCTGTACTCTCCAGCCCTTTTACCTCTATATTTTTCTTCTCTTTTCCCTCTCTGTTGTACAGAGTGAATGCAAAATACTTCTCATCTCCAAAATAATCATGAATCAAATTACTCGTATCCGTCGCACTCATTTTTTTCGCATCATGATGTAACGTTACAATTGATTTCATATCGTCACCACCATAGCTTAACCCATATACAAGTAAGCTATCTCCATATGTTACTTCCAGGAGAACTTCCGTCACTTGCTTATTTCCAAAGCGATCTTTCGTTTCCACTTTTACTTTTTGTTCACCGATTTTTGTCGTAATTGGTTTTTCTACAAATCCAATTACTTCTCCACCTTTTACTTGAACAAAATCTTTTGCATTTAATTTTTCAACTTCTGTCCCAATTACTACTTTTTGCGGTACTACGGTTACTTCTTGTTGAGCTTCCATTCTCTCGAAACCTTGCTCTGTCACTTTAAAGATCACTTCATGAACACCATACTGTGTATCCACTAGTTCATTATTTTTATATACTTTAAATCTATCAAACTCTTTTTGATATACTTTTACTATATCTCCATATTCAAACGTCATTTCGTTGAATTGTTCCGCAAATCCTTTTGTATTTTCAGATGCTTTTACTGATAGAGTTTTCTTCTCTTTTCCATCTTTATCGTATACAGTCATCGCCATATACTTCTCATCTGCAAATGAAGTATGCATTGGACCTTCTGAATCTGTTGTACTGAATTTCTTTTCTTCATGATTTAACGTGACAACCGATTTAATATTTGTTCCTCCATAACTTGTACCGAAGAACATAATACTATCACCGTAAATCACTTCTAATGGAACTTCTGTCACCTTTTTATTACCAAAGCGATCTTTCGTTTCCACTTTTACTTTTTGTTCACCAATTTTTGTCGTAATTGGTTTTTCTACAAATCCAATTACTTCTCCATCTTTCACTTGAACAAAATCTTTTGCTTCTAATTTTTCAACGTCAGTTCCAATAACTACTTTTTGTGGTACTGCTGTTACTTCTTGCAACATATCCATTTTCTCGAAACCTTTTTCTGTCACTTTAAAGAATAGTTCTTTTGTTCCTTTTTTCTCACCTTGACCAGTAAGAGTATTATTTTGATACCATTTCAAACGATCTGGTTCTGCATGGAATACTTTCACTACATCTCCATACTCAAACTGCGTACCATTCACTTGTTCTGCAAAGTTTTTTGAAGTTTCTTGTCCTTCTGCTGTTACACGTTTTTTCTCTTTTCCTTCTCCATCATATAACGTGATTCCCATGTATAGCTCTTTATTAAAATACTTATGAATCTGGCTATTCATATCAGTCACATGGAATTTCTTCTCATCATGCTTTAACGTTACCACTGAAGCAATATCATTGTTATATCCTGTATATGCAATGCTATCTCCATAAACCACTTCTAATGGTACTTCTGTTACTTGCTTATTTCCAAAACGATCTTTCGTTTCTACTTTGGCTGTTTGTTTTCCGATTTTCGTTGTAGTTGGCTTTTCTACAAAGCCAATTACCTCTCCGTCTTTCACTTCAACAAAGTTTTTCGCTTCTAGCTTTTCTACTTCTGTTCCGACTACTACTTTTTGTGGTGATGCTATTACTTCATGTAAACTATTTTTTAATTCAAATCCTTGTGGAGTGATTTTGAAAAACTTCTCTTTTTTATTTCTATTCTCTGTAGAATTTACCAATTTTCCGCTTTGATACCAACTAAAGCGATCTGGTTCCGCATGAAATACTTTCACAATATCTCCATATTGAAATTCAATCTCTTTCAATTGCTCAGCAATTTTTTCTGAACTTTCTTGCCCCTCTACAGAAATATTTCTCTTTTCATTACCTTCTTTATCGTATACTGTAACCTCTACATACTTTTCGTTTTCAAATCGATCATGAAGTGCATTAACACTGAAATCAACATCAATTTTCTTCTCATTATGAAGGAGCGTTATAACAGAATTCACTTCATCATCAAAACCTTTAACTACCATAGCATCCCCATAACGAGTATTGACTGGAACAGTTATTACATTCTTATTCCCTTTATTATCCTCAATTTCTACTAATACTTCCTGTTTTCCATCCTCTAATTTAGACCATATAATCTTACCTGTTACTTTTACATTTTCACCTAAATTTTGAACAAGTTTATTTGCTTGTTCTTCATCAAAATCCGTACCAAATAAAAGGTTTTGCACCTCACTTGATGGTTCACCGTATGGAATTGTGTAAGCTTCAACTTGCTTTTCACGAATATCATTACTATCTGTAGCTTTCCATATTTCTTTTTCTAATTTAGGTAAATTTAATTTTTCTATTTTTTCTCTAGTCTTATCACTTGGAGTTAATCCCCATTCTTTAAAGAATGGAACTAAATTTTGTCCTGCCACTTTTGATGTCATATAAACAAACATTTGCTTTTTCTCTTCATCAGAAGTAGGTACTTCCTCCTTAGGTAACATACGATAAGCTTGATGCAATCTCGGGTAAAAATGCTCTCCGTAAACTACATTTAATTGCCAAAACATTGTAAGAGGATCAAATTTATCAATTATTCTTTCTTCTATAGGTTTCTCTAAATACTCAAATGACTTTTTATAGTGCTCATCCATTTCTAATTCATTCCCTAATGCCTTTTGCACAATTAAAGAATAAATATTAACCGTTACTTCTCTCACCTTAGACCATTTCCACGGTTCTTGCTGATGTAAATGACCAACTTCATGCCACGGTCCCCATCCATCCTTCTCAAGTACCTCTATATCTAAAACTCTATTCATTGCAGTTGGAATATACCCTGTATGATAATGTTTCGCAAACATAAAGTCCCCTTTAGCAGGCTTCCGTTTTTCAACAAACTGAACATAATGAGTTGGAGATTTTGCAACTCCAGCACCGTCCTCATATAATCCTGCCGCTGCATTTTCCAAACGAATAATCTTATCATGCAATTTCATTAAATCTGTTGGATCCGTATTCTTCATATATTTCTGCACAGAATCGTAAGTAGTAGTAATTAAGCTTCTCTCACCTTTTAATTCAACTGCATAAGGGGCCTTATATTTTTTTAACATTTCATCCCAATCTTTTTTCGTATGCTTCCCTAAAATAAACAAAGGAATATGGCTACCACCATTCGTAACTGAAGCTGTTACTTCCCCTCCATTATTCATATTATAAAAATATAAAATACCGCCTCTTGGAGATGAGATAACGTTTTTCCCTGGTTTTAGATTAAATTCTTCTGGATCCTTTTCATCATAAGATCTCGTTCCTATGAAACCTTGGATAGACTGTGTTCCTTTTATATCAATTGTAATCTCTTCATTTGGCTCCGCATAAATTCCAGTCGGCTCATTGGTAGAAAATTTCCAAGTTCCTCTTAAGCGCTCATGTTCTGCATCTACACTACCTTTACCCGGCAACTGAAATACTTTCTGCTCAAATTTATTCTCTTTACTCTCTTCCAACTGCCCGCCCTTATTCTCTTCCAAAGGTGCGGCATATCCTTTCGATGCTTCGAAAGCTACTGGTGATAATAATGTAGATATACATATACCAGCTACTAATACCCTACTCGTCTTTTTCTTCGACATAATCTGTGTCCCCTGTTCCTTTATTTAGAGAAACTATCCTATATATCCATTTAATAAGAAATCCTATTATTTTTATAAAAACATTTAATGAATAGACTAACACCTCGCGCACCTGTATCAATTACTACCGCATTCCTCCCTATGTATTCGCTTTCTTACATTGTAAAATTTTTATGTAATATGCCCTCCTCACTTCTCTCTATTTGTGATGAGTTCTCTTCGTACATAAAAAGAGAATAGTAAAAGATACACTTTAGTATTGTCATCTATACATCTAAAAATAAAAATAGTAATAGAATCTTATATTTTCTTCATATATGACCATCTATAGGTAGTTTTTCCAACTGAATTGTACACGCTTTACACTTTGTTTGATAGCCTCTCCAATTAGAATAATGTTACAATTTTGTGAATAAAATCCGTTGATTGTAACGTTTAGATTTTGTTATATCTTATTATTTTAAAATACTTTTTAAAACGTTGAAATAGTGTTTCACTTGATTAATTATTATCTTGGTATATCTTTAAAGAATCCATATAGAAAAAGCATTGGCACACGCCAATGCTTTTTCATTATCTTTTTTGATTCGGTTTATGTGGCTCATTTGGAGTATACGGTTTATTTGGCGTCTGTGGCCCTTCTGGTTTCTTCCAACTTACCGCTAACTCTGGACTTGTTTTTTCTTCACTACGCTCAAGTAATACTACTGCATTTTGAATAGTCGGTGTACCTTTATGCGCAATTCCTTGTAGTTTCGTTAAATTTCCTGATACTTTAAAGCTAAATCCACCAGCTGGCGTTTGTTTCGGAATTAAAATGCGGAACTTCTCTCCTACATTAAATTCTGTTTTTGTTTCGCCTTTTTCATTTGCAAATTTCACGCCCGCTGGTGCACCTGTTGCTTGCACTTTATACGTTCCGCTTTTTGCATTTGTTTCTACCGTATATAAACCTGTTTCAAAGAAATCATTTTTTAATACTGCTTCTTGTTCTTCTGTAGGAGTTACACTCATCGTAATTTCTTGTAGCTCTTCGCTAGCGTTTGCTTTTGCAACGATATCTTTTGTTACTTTCTCTACATTTTTATTTCGGAAATCTAAATCATTAACATCAATTTGTTTTAACGCATTCCATACTGCAAGCTGCGTTGCGTAATGCGCCTCTCTCCAATCAGATACTCCTAATTCTTGTGGGCTCTTTTGTGGATATCCATTCAACAGTACACGGTACACATTAATATCCACTTTACCCATTTCTGGTAAATCTTGACCACTCGGAGATTTTAAATCTACATTTAAGCAAAATGCAATTTTTCCATCTGCCGTTTTAATAAGTTCTGTTCGAATTGGTTTCTTCTTTGACTTACTATAACTCCAATTCATTTCATACTTTGTATGATCCATAACTTCTGCGAATGCTTTTTGAAGTGGGAATAATACAAATAAGACACTTAAAAACATAGCTAAAAGTTTGAACGATTGCTTTATATTCATGTTTACAGCCCCTTAATAACAAACTTAATACTAAGTAGTATTTAATTAGAAAATATTTTTATGCAAAAAAAAGAGCGCATAAAAGCACTCTTTTTTCTTTCTTACTTTAATCTTAGAAATCGAAGTTATCAGGATCTGGACCAACGCGGTGATTTTGGTTTAACGCATCGATTTTTTCCATGTCTTCTTTTGTTAATTCAAAGTTAAATACATCAGCATTTGCAATAATACGGTGTTCTTTCGTTGATTTTGGAATTGTAATTACTCCGTTTTGAAGATCCCAACGTAAAATAACTTGAGCTGTTGTTTTACCGTGTTTCTCAGCAATCTCTTGTAATGTTTCGTTATCTAATAATTGACCTTGCATTAGTGGTGACCATGCTTCCATTTGAATACCTTGTTCTTTACAGAAAGCTTGTAGTTCTTTTTGTGTTAAACGAGGGTGGTATTCTACTTGGTTAATCATTGGTTTAATTTCTGCATCTTTCATTACATCTTGTAAGTGATGGATTTGGAAGTTACTTACACCAATTGCACGTACGCGCTTTTCTTTATAAAGTGTTTCTAGCGCTCTCCATGTATCTTTATATTTTCCTTCTGAAGGCCAGTGAACAAGATATAAATCTAAATAATCTAGTCCTAATTTTTTTAGACTCTCTTCGTATGCAGCGATTGTTGTTTCATATCCTTGATCTGCGTTCCATACTTTTGAAGTGATGAATAATTCTTCTCTTGAAATACCAGTCGCTTCAATACCTGCACGGATTCCTTCACCTACAGCTTTTTCATTTCCGTAAATTGCAGCTGTATCGATGCTACGGTATCCTGCTTTAATCGCTGATTTTACAGCTTCTACAAGTTCTGGTCCTTCTTCTACTTTAAATACACCTAAACCGAACCAAGGCATTTCTACACCATTATTTAATACTGTTTTACTTTGTAAGTTTTTCATTTTATTTTCTCTCCTTTTATTTTACTTGATCTCTTTTTTCTAATGTCATGCTCCATGCTGTTAAAATCACAGCACCTACTACCATAAGACCGCCTACCCAAGCAGTATGGATTAATCCTAACGAATTCGTTACAAGGCCACCTATATAAGAACCTAAAGCGATTCCTCCGTTAAATGCGGCAATATTAATTGCTGAAGCAACATCAACCGCACTTGGAACAAAGCGCTCTGCCAATATAACTACATATACTTGTAGCCCCGGAACATTCATAAATGCGAATAGTCCCATGAAAATAATTGTGATTAATCCAGCTACTTTAAATGGCGCTGTAAATGTTAAAACAAATAATATAATCGCTTGAATAAGGAACATGTAAAATAGCGCTCGGATCGGATTATGATTCGATAATTTTCCGCCGACCATATTCCCTATCGCAATGGCAATTCCATACACTAATAAAATGATGGTAACGGTACTTGCTTCAAATCCTGTTACTTCTTGTAATAGGGGTGATAAATAAGTAAATGTTACGAATGTACCACCGTATCCAAGTGCAGTAATAATGAAAACAAGTAACAGTCTTCCATTTTTAATTAGTTTAAATTGATCACGAAACGATACAGGTACACCATTTTTTAAATTAGATGGGACCAATATACTGTTTGCGATGAAAGCAATAATTCCAATTACAACAATCGCCATAAATGACGCTCTCCAGCCAAACTCTTGACCGATAAATGTTCCAATTGGCACACCAGTAATAGTCGCAACTGTTAATCCAGTAAACATAATCGCAATTGCGCTAGCACGTTTATTTTCTGGTACGATTGCAGCCGCAATTGTAGATCCTATCGACATAAACACACCGTGTGCAAATGCAGCTACAATCCTTGCGATAATTAATACAGTGAAGCTTGTTGCAACAGCCGCAATGCCATTACCAATAATGAAAATAACCATAATCCACATTAATAATGTCTTTCGCGACATACTAGCCGTTAACGCTGTTAAAACAGGAGCTCCTACTGCCGCTCCTAACGCATATAAGGAAACCGTTAAACCAGCTGTTGTAACCGACACATTTAAATCTTTTGAAATAGATGGTAGTAAACCGACACTAATAAACTCGGTCGTACCAATCCCAAATGCACTAATTGCTAGTGCTAATAAAGCAAACATACTTCTTCGACTCGTCTGAGCTTCCGAAGATGGTACTGTATATGAACTCAATTGAATTCCTCCTTATTACAAGAAATCCAATCATAATAGTGTGATAAAAAGGCCCTTTTATCTTCTAAAAAATATATTTCATACTTACAAATGCTATTATGAATGGTTTCATTCCTTTTTTGAAGAACGCACTTTAAAGTACGATAGGCACTAAAAAGTAACATAGTCACTTTTCGGTACCGTACTACTCATTTGCCTCTTACATGTGCTATTATGAAACATATTTAACATAATAAAAAGTACGTACTTTAAAGTGCTATAGGTACTAAAAAGTAACATTTGTATTATTAAACTTACTTTACTCAAAAAGGGAGGGTTTCATATGAAGAAATACAATATTCCTGTAGAGGCGACTTTAGAAGTTATCGGCGGCAAATGGAAAGTTGTTATTCTTTGTCACTTAACGAAAGGTACAAAGAGAACGAGTGAATTAAAACGCTCAATGCCTGGTATTACACAAAAAATGTTAACGCAGCAATTACGTGAATTAGAAGACGACGGTGTTATTCAAAGAAAAGTATACAACCAAGTCCCACCGAAAGTAGAATATTCTCTTACCGACTACGGTTGGTCTTTAGAATCCATTCTTGATTCTCTTTGTTCTTGGGGTGAATGCCATCTTGAAAAAGAAGGTAACACATCGATGCTAATTGCGGAAGGTGAATAATAGGAAAAAGGAAAAAACGAACATGAATTTGTTCGTTTTTTCCTTTTTTTCTATATATATATGTACATTTCTAACTGAAACAAAATATTTTATACGCTTTCATACCTTGTCAGCACTACGTTATACACTCAATATCAAATAATTAGGAATCATTTTTATGTTAACATAGGTGTATATAGTATATAATATAGGATATATATTATATACACTTTCCGGTAACGGAGCTTTTCCATTATGCGGACAAGCCATATATCGGACAGTTCATAAATAATAAGTAAGACGTTATGGTTTTAGATTTATGTTTGCAGCTTACTTGCTGTCATAAATTTAAAGGCATTTTATTGTGTTTTGTGAAACTTTGCATAAAGTTTCGTAAACGTTTACTATCTTACTTATAAAAAATAAGAGTATTGCTATCGTAAAGGAGAATTGGAGATGCCAGAAACTATGACTCAAACAAAGCCAGAACAAGAAACTGTACAAATTTCTGCTAGCCAAGGACAACTTGATGTACTTGATCAGTTGTTAAAACCTGAGGTACAAGAATCATTAACAACACTAGTAGAACAGCTTCCAAAATTAACTGAGCTTGTTAACATTTTAACTAAGTCTTATGACTTCGCTCAAACTGTTGCTACTGATGAAGTATTAAAAAGCGACACTGTTGGTGCAATTACAGAGCTTGTAGAACCTGTAAAAGATACAGTGAAAAGCATGGCTGCAACTGCAATCGAAGCGAAAGATCGTGCTGACGAAAGCAACGAAGTTATCGGCCTATTCGGTCTGTTAAAATTACTAAAAGATCCACAAGCACAAAAAATGTTCCGCTTTGTGAACGCATATCTTCAAATTAGTGCAGAACGTAACAATAAATAATTTAACTTATAACAACAATTAGTAAAGACGGGGGATATCATACTATGTCAAAACAAATTGTCATCTTAGGCGCTGGTTATGGCGGTCTTCTTGCCGCTTTAAACGTACGTAAATATTACAGCAAATCAGAAGCACAAGTTACAGTGATTAACCAATACCCAACACACCAAATCATCACTGAATTACACCGCCTTGCAGCTGGTAACGTGTCTGAGCAAGCAATTGCAATGCCACTTACAAAGCTTTTCAAAGGTAAAGATATCGATCTTAAAATTGCAACAGTTGAGTCATTCTCAGTTGATAGCAAAGAAATCAAACTAGCTGGCGGCACTACTTTATCTTACGATGCACTTGTAGTTGCTTTAGGAAGTAAAACTGCTTACTTCGGTATTCCAGGACTAGAAGAAAACAGCATGGTATTAAAATCTGCTGCTGATGCAAACAAAATCTACAAACACGTTGAAGACCGTATTCGTGAATACGCGAAAACGAAAAACGAAGCTGATGCTACAATCGTAATCGGTGGTGGCGGATTAACTGGCGTTGAGCTAGTTGGTGAGCTTGCTGACATTATGCCTAAACTTGCAAAAAGCCACGGCGTAAATCCAAAAGAAGTTAAACTTCTTCTTGTTGAAGCAGGTCCAAAAATCCTTCCAGTATTACCAGACCACTTAATCGAACGTGCAACTACTAGCCTAGAAGCACGCGGCGTTACATTCTTAACTGGTCTTCCTGTAACAAACGTTGCTGGCAATGAAATCGACTTAAAAGACGGTCAAAAACTTGTTGCTAACACATTCGTTTGGACAGGTGGCGTTCAAGGTAACCCATTAATCGGTGAATCAGGTCTTGAAGTTAACCGTGGACGTGCAACAGTTGATGCATACCTACAATCTACTTCTCACAAAGACGTATTCGTTGCTGGAGACAGCGCTGTTGTCTTCTCTCCAGACGGTCGTCCATACCCACCAACTGCACAAATCGCTTGGCAAATGGGTGAGTTAATTGGATACAACTTATACGCAGCACTAGAAGGCAAAGCATTCGAAGAGTTCGCACCTGTAAACTCTGGAACACTTGCTAGTCTAGGACGTAAAGATGCTGTTGCTACAATCGGAGCAAGCAATACTCCACTTAAAGGTCTACCAGCATCATTAATGAAAGAAGCAAGTAACGTTCGTTACTTATCACACATTAAAGGTCTATTCAGCTTAGCTTACTAATCTGAATATAAGCCCGAATCATGCCCTGCATGGTTCGGGCTATTTTTTATCCGTAATTTTCTCTAATTTATTTATTCGGCAAAAGAATAATATAACCCTTTTAATTATCTAAATTTACTGATTATTTTATGTCTAAATTGTGTATATGAAAAGAGTGAAAGCATCTTCTTTCCTTCCACTCTTCCACAAAAACTATTATCCCAATTTCACTAAGCTATAGTTCTTCTTTCCTTTACGGATAATAATAAATCTTCCATCAAACGAGTTTTCTACAGTAACATCTATACCCACATCTGTTACTTTCTCGCCATTCATAGATATAGCTCCATTATTAATATCCTCACGCGCTTGTCGTCTAGATGGTTCAATTCCTAAATCAACTAGCCACTCTACAATATTTTTCGTCTCTTTTGAAGACTGGAATGTCGGCATCTCTTTAAAGCCTTGTTCAATTTCATCAGCTGTTAACGATTTAATATCTCCGCTAAATAACGCTGCTGTAATTTTCTCAGCTTGTAATAACGCCTCTTCTCCATGAACGAATTTCGTCATTTCTTCTGCTAATACTTTTTGCGCTTCACGTTTATGAGGCTCTGTTTCTACCTTCGCTGCTAATTCATCAATACGCTCTTTCGTTAAGAACGTAAAGTATTTCAAGTATTTAATTACGTCACGGTCATCTGTATTTACCCAGAACTGGTAAAATTCAAACGGTGTCGTTTTTTCAGGATCAAGCCAAACCGCACCACCCGCTGATTTACCAAACTTCGTACCGTCCGATTTTAATAATAACGGAATCGTTAATCCGAATACTTTCGCCTCATGACCTTCTAACTTACGAATTAAATCTAAACCACTCGTAATATTTCCCCATTGGTCACTACCACCAATTTGAAGTTGAACATCCTCTTTCGTGTATAAATGATGGAAATCCATTGCTTGCAAAATTTGGTACGTGAATTCCGTGAAAGAAATACCTGTATCCAAACGGCTTGCTACAATATCCTTCGCTAACATGCTATTGATGCTAAAGTTTTTCCCGTAATCACGTAAAAACTCAATAATATTTATTTCATGTGTCCAATCATAGTTATTTACCATCTTCACTTCGCTATTTCCACCAAAATCAAATAGCTTTTTCATTTGTGCTGTTAACGCATCTACATTATGTTGAACCACTTCTAACGTTTGAAGTTGACGCTCTGATTGTCGTCCACTCGGATCACCAATTGTTCCTGTTGCCCCGCCAATTAAAATAACAGGATGATGACCAGCTAATTGGAATCTCTTCATCATCATAAACGGAATCAAATGTCCGATATGCATACTATCACCAGTCGGATCAACTCCGCAGTATAGTGAAATCTTTTTCTCTTCTACTAGCTTACGTAAGCCTTCTTCGTCAGTCTGCTGATTAACGGCGCCGCGCCATTCTAATTCATCAATAATATTCATCTTTTGTCATCCCCTTTATTTTTTAAAAACAAAAAAGCCCCTATGTCTACGATAGACATAGGGACGATTATTCACCGTGTTACCACCCAGTTTGCATAAATAGCATAGCTACTCATACCACTCTTAGCAATAATATCGATTGCTAGTCCGCTTAGCATTACCTAAGATACTCCAGAGTGTAATTCGCAAGTTTGTTTGTGCTAGGTTCCAGCAACCCCTAGCTCTCTCGTTAACAGTGACAAACTGCTACTGGGCTCTTTCAACGTATGTTATTTGTTAAATTATTAGCATTATATTGAATTGAAAACAAATTGTCAACAATATCCAAATATTATTTTTAAATAATTCATATCTTCATACGTATTTCGTTATTCCTTATCTTCTCCAATAATCCTTACTTCTCGCTCTAACTTCACGCCAAATTTCTCTTCAACTGTCTTTTGTACGAAGTGAATTAAATCGATGTAATCTTGTGCTGTTCCGTTATCAACATTCACCATAAATCCAGCGTGTTTTAAAGAAACTTCCACTCCACCAATTCGCTTACCTTGTAGTCCTGAGTCTTGAATTAACTTACCAGCAAAGTTATTTGGTGGACGCTTAAATACGCTACCACATGAAGGATATTCTAGAGGCTGTTTTGACTCACGTTTAAACGTTAAATCGTCCATTTTGGCTTTAATTTCTTCATGTACACCTTCTTCAAGTTCAAATCTCGCTTCAAGAATAATGTAATGGTTGTTAGCAAATACACTCTTACGATATCCAAATTCAAATGCTTCTTTCGTCAAAGTACGTAGTTCTCCATCACCTGTCATTACAACAGCTTCTGTTAACACAAAAGATACTTCACCACCGTAAGCACCAGCATTCATATATAACGCTCCGCCAACTGAACCTGGAATACCACAAGCAAACTCAAGACCCGTTAAGTTATGGTCTAAAGCAATACGTGATACGTCAATAATTGCTGCACCACACTGTGCTACAATCGTCGTTCCTGTTACAGTAACACCTGTAATATGAATTAAACTTACTGTAATCCCGCGAATTCCACCATCTTTAATAATGACATTCGATCCATTTCCTAAAAACGTAACTGGAATATTATATTCGTTCGCATATTTGATAACTTCTTGAATTTCATCATAATTTGTAGGCGCAACAAAAACATCTGCTTTTCCACCAACTTTAATATGCGTATGATTCTTTAACATTTCATCTTGTTTAACATGTCCTTCAGGCAATACCGTACTTAAATATTTATAAACCTCTTGCATATTCATTTTACGATTCCTCTATTTCTATATTCATTTTATCCCGTTATACGGGCCCATAATATCCCCACGTACATGAAAGAACCTAAAGTGGTGGATACAGTGTACCCAAAATCAATTCGAGACACCTATAAACCTCTTAATTTATAAGAGGTGCCACTCATATTAAAATATATATTGCATAATAAAGCAACCCAAATGGACTACTAAACTTGACATGTCATCAGAAAGACAACAATTTGTAAAATATGTGACTTTTTCAAAACACTATCCCTCAGTATCTTACTATACCATACAAAAAGAAAGTGGTATTTTTTTGTACTTTTTACTTTATTTACATCAATAAAAAAAGCACATCCGACAGAATGTGCTCTTTCTATACTCTTTATATTACTTTTCGTTCTCTTCTTTTTCTTTATCAAACCATAACAGCTCATCGTTATCAACTTCACCATTATAATTGATTAAAATTTCTTCTCCTGCTTTTATATCCTTATAAGCAAAGAAGTTAAACGTATGGTTCTCGAAGACAATATCATACGTTGCATTCGGTTTATATGAATGATTAAATAACATACCGTATCCTAAAAGGATTGCCGTATGATTGATCCCATACTCAAATGCGTAGTCAGCAAGTAACGTTTTCTCAATATGTTCATGCTGTTCATTTGGATAAGAGATAACTGGTGCTGCGTGTATCAACTCACCCTTTTTAATATCACGAGTTGCAAATACACCTCTATTAAATTCTCCATCACTAAGTTCAGAAGTCTTAACTTCGATCATATGCGTCACCTATATAATTCTTTCTTTGAAGTATTTTATTCCGCTATTTGCGGATAGCTTGATTAGTGAGGGCTAATAATCAGTATGTACTAGTCTCACTTTATCTCCTTAAGCTTGGCAGAAAACGCGCAGAAAAGCAATTAAATTCCTATCAAGTATTCATTTCAATGAAAAAAGAGCACATCATTTGTGCTCTTTCCAAGCAATATTACTTTTCTAAAATATCTTCTAACAACTTCACTTGCTCGCTAACAGTTTGTAACGTCTTCACTGACGTATCATTTCGATGTTTTTCTTCTTCCACACTCGCTAGCACTTCTTCTGTAGCTGTAGAAGTTTGCTGAATTACGTTAGAAGCATACGTAACATCCTTTACGATATTCGTCGTTTTAACGTGGAAACTTTCTTGATGAACAACAACCTCTCGCATTACTTCATTAATCGTATCAATAAACTTCCCTAAATCAGTTACGTTTGTTAAAACGCTTGCTAACATCTCGTTACATTCTTCTTGTACTCTTTCTGACTTCTCTACCTGCACTTCTACCTTACTTGCTTGATTACTAAACTCCTTCAAAATCCCTTGAATTCTTCCCGCAGAACGATTTGATTCTTCAGCAAGCTTTAACACTTCACTCGCTACAATAGCAAAACCTTTTCCATGCTCGCCTGCCCTCGCAGCTTCAATATTTGCATTTAAAGCTAGCAAACTCGTCTGACTTGAAATATTCGTTATTACATCTACAATTTCATTAATTTGTTTCGATTGCATCATTAAATCTCTAAATATAATTCCAGACTGTGAAACAACATCATTTAAACTTCTCATGTTAGTTTCAAAATTTCTTAGAGTATGTACACTACCTTTTGAAATTTCTAAGCTTTCATCCACACGAGCCGATGCAGTTCTTACTTGAGAGATGATTTGTTCAATATTTCCCTCCATATCATTCAATACTTCTACCGAACGATACATCATCTCTGATTGTGATTGCGTACCAACTGCCACCTCTTCAAAGGCAAAATTAATTTCACTCATCGATTCCATCGACGTGTTCATATTTTGTCTTAAATGATTGAAATTACTATCTAGTTTCACAACTGTTTCTTCAATAAGTCTTTGCGTCTCTTCTAACTCCTGAGCTTTTCTCATTACTTCTTGCTTCTCATCACTTAAACGAAGGAGCAGATTAGAACCGATTTTCGTGACGCCCCACATAGCGATTGTTACAATCGCTAACAAACTTGCGAAATTAGCAGCTTCAGATGAGGCTGTATAAGCAAAAAATTGCTCCGGCCAATAGCTACAAAGGATAAATGTGATCACAACAGCTACCCCGCCAAGAATTAAAATGAGGCGCTCACTTAAGTAAATAAGTGAAACAGCTAATGTAAAATAGACCATTTGAAATACAGCCGGGCTTTCATTAAAAGCTTGTACCATAATGTAAGACATTGTAAGCAACATAAATGTCATGATATATTTATACGCTGATTCCATACTTTTTATAAAAGTAAAAAGCGTTCCAAATACAACGACAGAAATACCACAAATCCAAAACGCTATTGCTCTCTCTGTAAAAATATATCCATAATACCCAATCGCGATTATCCCAAGGAAGAAACTACAAATCGTTATAAACAGTAATAAATGATTTTTCTGTGATTCTTTCTCAAGGTTAGAAAAACAAGTCCTCTTTAACCACTCCATATGAAGCCCCACCTTCTACTTATACATATCAATTACTTCAGTTTAAATACTGCACTCACTGGGTTATGATCGCTATTTTCAAACTTTAAATCTTTCCCTTGTACATTTACAATCTCTACATTCGGTGAAACGATAAAGCCATCAATAATAGTGACGAAATTTTCACCTTCTACATATTTCTTTACATCATCTCTCACAGTCATAACAGACGGATCTACAGCCCACTTAAAGCCACCATCCGTAAAGTCCTTCGGTAACTCTACTAACCACTCAGGGCGCTCTTTCACGAACTTCGGATCACTTAATTGAGCGTTCGAAACTAATTGATTCCAATCTCCGCCTATTATTACGTAATCACCATTTTCATAATGCTTGTTCATATATTCTTTTAAGTACTCTACTTGCTGTTTTCTAATTTTCCCGCCTTCATCATAAGCAGACAAATGTAAATTTACGAGTCTAACATGTTTCCCATTATTAACAGGAATTTTATATTCCACAATTGCTCGATCTAAATCAAACAAACGCTTTGGCCAAGGCTCCATTCCAGGAAGCTGGAACCTCTTCGCTTCTTGAACAGTGTATTTAGAAAACGTACTTAATCCAGCCTCCGCATAGCCCATTGGATTTGTTATTGGCACTGGAACCCATTTCGTATCGTAGTTCTTGCCAAATGATGAAACATAATCAGGTAATCCTTTTTTCAAAAATTCATGTTCATTTACATCAAATGAACGAAGTGACTTTATATCAACTTCTTGTAATAGCGCAAAATCACTATTCTCATTTTGTAAAAACGAAAGCATATTCTTTAAATTAGTTTCCGTTTGCTCTTTACTACTTGAACCAGATCCCTTTCCACCATCCATAAAGAAATCTTGATCCTTATCTAACCCAGCATATCCAATATTAAATGTTGTAACTTTAAATTCATTTCCAGTCGCTAATACGCGCTCCTTATTATTCTCCACCTTCAAGCTTGTAACATCAGCAGGCTGTTCTTTAGTAAGTGTCATATACGCTAGAAATCCTCCTACAATGCCCGCTACTACTAAAACACATATAAATACGATTTTAAAAAATTTCTTCAAATAAATGACTCCTTTTCACGTGAATTTATTTTTCTTTATTTTCAGTCAAATAAAATAAAACGACACACATAAGAAACATTTTATCATAATTAAAACCTTATATCACTATATTTAGTTGATAAGTAATCGATCCCATTTTAATTACTTAAAAAGCCTTCAGACATCAAAAAAAGAAACGTAACTACTCAGCTTAGTTAGGAAAAAAGCATGCCAAATACATGTTTTCAATTCGAAAACATGAAAAAGAAAATGCTCCAATAAGAGAAATCATCTATATCAAATAGAGGAATTCTCTTATGAAGTCGTGCTATTCCAAGGAACCGTTCCGGTTTCTATAACCTGGCCTATTGCTTGTAAGACAGATTGTTTTTGTTTTTTCATGGTACTCATAAAGCTTCGTATTTGACAAAAAGATTCTGCGCCTTCCTTACTTCGGAAAGTCCCAGACACTTTTTGTTTTACTTTCGTCATTCGAATATCCCGTTCCGCTTGATTGTTGTCAAATGGAATGTCTGGATGTTCTAAAAATGCTAGAATCCTGTCAGCATATTTGACGAAGCGATTCCATAAATTTTGAGCAGGCGTCTGCTTTCTTTGCTTTTTTAATTTTGCAGAAAGGACTGGTTGTTCTTTCAATATGGATTGATAGACGGTAAACAGATGCTGTTGCTTCGCTTTTGACAGGCTTCCTTTGTATTCTTTTTTTAACGTTAAAGCTTGCGTTAGAAATTCCTGCATCTGTTGTGCCCATTTTTGTCCCGTACTATCTATAATTCCTTGCAAATCTCGTAAGAGATGGGCATTACATAATACATGACGACAATCTATATACGCATCATACGATTTCCAGCCATCATGTATCGCAATTCCAGAAAAAGACGGTAAGATTTCTCCAGCATCCATTGCTTCTTTTCCGCGTTTTTGATGAATATGTTGCAATGTCACCTCCGGTGTACTGGCAGTATGTAACCATTGTGTTTTATTTTCTACTCGCATACCAGTTTCATCAAAATGGACAACAGGAGACTGAAGAATCTTTTCTTTTACGTCTTGAAGAAATGGATGCAATTGAGATGAAAAAGCATGGGTATGATTGACTAACGTTCCTTCGCTGATAGCATGCCCAAAACAATCTTGAAAGAATTCTTTTGTTCGCTTCAAAGAAAGACACTGATAATGCGTTAAATAGGGAATCAGTCTTTTTACATTTGGACCGTATTGAACAGGACGAGATACTGTAGAAGGAAACTGAGCTTCTTGGATGGCATGGCAATGTGGACATTCTTTCTGTTCTACTTTATGTTCTGTTACTTTTATCTGAATAGGTGGTAAATCATACACTTGGCGAATGCGGTATCCATTTACAGGCTCATGGTCCAAAGAAGTATGACAACAAGTACAATATGTAGGAGAATACGTAATTGTATGATCTGGAGTCGCTGTCAAACTAAGGGTATGTCCTTTGTGGCCCAACTGGCCACCAGTTTGACGATGCGATGATTTTCGTAAACTTTTTGTAACAGGCTTACGCAAACCATCTGTAGAAGGTGGCTTATGACTATTTTGGGAGTTTTTTTTAGAACGATTTTCTAATTCTTCTATACGTCCTTTTAAATCCTGTATTTGGTTTTCTAAATCATGAACGAAATCGCAAATAGCCTGTGGTCCCTTTTGAAAGACAGCTAGAATATCTTGTTTTTTCAACACAACGATCACCTCCTAGTCTGATATATCTAGTATTCACACAAAAAATACATATCAGACTAGTAAATGAAAAAAGCCTCCGTGAGGAAGCTGAGTAGTTACAAAGAAACGTTACACCCACCTCCTCACTGGAAATTAAACGGTATATTTAGTACACTATATGTAATAATCATAGGCGATGGAGTTCGCCATAAACGCTGCTTAGCTAATGACTCCTACCAGTATAGATACTGGTAGGAGTCTATTTTTTTGAGCAAGCTATTTAAAGAGGTGAGAAAATTGATTTATATTATCGTTGGCATTGCTGGTATATTAGGAGCTCTTTCTCGTTATTATTTAGGTCTAAATATCAACACATTTTGGCATCATTCATTTCCATTGGCAACATTACTCATTAACTTAATCGGTTGCTTCTTCTTAGCGTGGCTAACTACTTATATCGCTCGGCTAAACATCTTACCTTCAGAGGTTATCACAGGCATCGGGACTGGATTCATCGGTTCCTTTACGACTTTTTCAACATTTAGTGTAGAAACTGTGCAATTGATCAATCATTCTGAGTGGAGCATAGCCTTCTTATATGTATCATGTAGCATACTTGGTGGCCTCATTATGTCTGGCCTTGGCTATACACTTGGAGATTTCTTAATTAAGAAATCTCTTACGGAAGGTGATTACTCATGATAGAAGCCTTATTAGTCGCAACAGGAGGATTTTTCGGTGCGATTACACGATTTGCAATTAGCAATTGGTTTAAGAAAAGAAATAAAACACAATTTCCAATTGCTACATTCCTTATTAATATAACAGGGGCGTTTTTACTTGGATATATAATTGGCAACGGAGTCACTACAGGCTGGCAACTATTATTAGGTACTGGATTTATGGGCGCATTCACTACATTTTCTACGTTTAAATTAGAATCTGTTCAGCTTCTCAATCGTAAAAAACTATACATCTTCCTTTTATATTTAAGTGCTACTTACATAATTGGTATCCTCTTCGCATTCCTTGGGATGAAGCTAGGTGGAATATAAAAAAAGCGACTCTATTGAGTCGCTTTCTTTCATAAGAAATATGTCCCGCCATATGGAATGGAAAATAAACCAGCTGGATGTACATCATAATGTACAATTTGCATCGGAAGTTGTGAATACGGCATATACTGACTTTGCATCATTTGTGCAAAATATGCTTGTTGTTGCATTTGAATAGCTTGATTCATAGCATGAATTGTCCCCTGTGCCCCAGCCAGTGTAATAGCTGCTCCTACTTGTCTTCCATTATAAAAATGATGATTCATCATGATTCATCTCACTTATTCTTTTTCTTCCATATGGTATGTTTCTATTTCATAGTAAGTGTTTTGTCCCTATGGGTTGCCCCTATCTATTGCCCTTTTTTAGCTTGGAAGTAATAAATCCAAATAATAATACACCAATACCACTAAGGAACAATATATAACTTATCGGTACTAGGAAAAAGAAAGGTTCTTCAAGGAATCCATCCGCTCCTACTTTACTGTTTGAAGCATGTATAGTTAAAGAAATAATCGCTAAAATCATTAAAGAAATAGCTACTACGTATTTATTTTTTATCATATACTCTCCTTTAATTCTCACTGATTTCATTACCATCATAATACGCCTGAAATTATTAAAAATCAATAATTTTTTATTGTTTTACAATAAAAAATGTTTTTCACATCACAAAAAAGCTACAGATAATATTTTATCTATAGCTCTTCCAATCGGTTATTTTGTGCCAAAGTATGCCTTTTGGAACATACACATTCTTATTGCATTATGATAGTTACCATCAACGAAAAACTCATCGATAAGCTCACCTTCTATCATAAACCCAACTTTTTTATAAACATGTACTGCTTTTTCATTTTCCTTATCTACAACTAAATAAATCTTATGCATATTTAGTACGGAAAAAGCGTAATCCATTGCTAAACGCGTCGCATCCACTGCATAACCATATCCTTGATAATTCGGATCAATAATAATTTGGAATTCTGTTCTACGGTGAATATAATCGATTTCTACTAACTCAACTAATCCAACCATTTCATTGTCTTTCTCAACGATAAATCGGCGTTCACTTTGATCATGTATATGTTTATCATATAAGTCTTGCAGCTCCACAAATGCCTCATAAGGCTCTTCAAACCAATAAGACATAATATGTGCATTATTATTAAGTTCGTGTACAAACTTTAAATCTTCTCGCTCTAATGGACGTAACTTCAATTCCTGATTCATTCCTATAACCTCCAAGTAAAAGAAACCTCTTCACTTAATTTCTCAATTTTTTTCGATTTCAAACGCCCTAATTTCATTGTAAACTTTCAAGCAACTTGAAGGTCAAGATGAAAAAAGTAGTGCAAACTTACGTCTGCACTACTACTCTTTTCTCAAATCTCTCATATTCGATATGTATAAAGCAATAACTAAAACAAGAATTGCTCCTGCGTATAATAACGTCTCCATCGGTTCCTCATGAGACACAATAATTAATCGAATTAAAGCCGTAATTCCGATATAAATAAAATAACGTAACGGGAAATGATAATTCGATTTAAAATACTTAATAATTAATGCAATGAACTCGAAGTATAAGAAATAGACGATGATACTTTCAACCAATTTATAAGACGTATACTCTTTTGACGAAAAAATATACTGCACAAACGTGATCGTCTCATTCACTAAGAAAATTGATAACACAATGGATAATATAATTAAAGCTATATTTAATATCCATTGCAAAACACTAGCTATAACATGATCGATATTAAATGACTTCATTTTCTCTTTAGACTCCCCTTCGTATAAGTACTTATTTATTATAGCAAAATTACGATTGGAAAGAAGTTAAATCATATATTCGTCCTTTGTTGTTTCCAGTGTAGGGAAGATTTAGTGTGTGGAGAATTCTGTTTACAACCATACCCGACGAAACATTGAGAAACTCTTTCAAATTACCATTCGTACATGTCTTACTAATGAGCAATGCATAATCTCGTATAGCATCCACATGTGCCACTTTTGAAAAATCTTTACAACTTGTACAACGCCAACCCTTCTTAACTTTAACCATTGGAATAACTAAGCATTTCTCACATTGTACTCCATTTAGCAACTCCTCTTTTTCTATTTTATATTGCTCAAGTATATTTTGTTGAAGTGGAGAATGCTCCGCTATTATTTGATGAATGAGCCTATCTACATTATCTATAACTTTTCTCTTATATTTACTTTCAAACCACTTTATTTTATGAGGTAAATTGGCACTATGAATAATTGTATGAAGAAGATTATCATCTGAAAATTTTATAATGGTACGAGGCGAGCTAATAACAACGAGGGACTCAATTGGAAGACTAGAGGAAAATCCATGTGAGTTTAACCATTTCTTTAGTTGTATTTCTTGCCTTTTTATTTGTAAAACCGGATCTGGAAATCCCTCTGAATTTCCTTCTGTTATTCGGATAAGTTGATTAAACTTTGCATCAAACATTAATGTACCTGCTATATTTTTTATCTCAAGAAAAAGAAGAAACTTTGTGGAAAGGATAATAGTATCAATTTGAAAGTATTTATCATAATTACATAAGCGAACATCATGTAAAACACTATACTCTTTCTCAGAAATAAAACTAAGCGGATAATCAATCGCTTGCTCTCCTTTATACCCCGCCATGTGTTTTGCCAAGTTTTCTCCAATTAAATTTCGTTTCGGATGATGTACAGGTAACCTTCTAAGAAGTGCTTCTAACTGTCTTATATAAATCGGCATTTTTCTCTCTTTCACAATCACCTCAAACACCCCTTTACAAATATATCAACGATTTTTTCAATATATCTATCACAACTCACAATATATCAACGATTTTCTCAATATATCTATCACAACTCACAATATATCAACGATTTTTCCAATATATCGATTGGTCGACAATATCTGACACTACCTCACTCCAATCACTCACAGCATATCCTAGAAAAACATCTTCAGCAAAAACTTAAAATCGCATTTCCTCATAAAAAAACATAACCCGCTCCTCCAGCAAAGGTATGATTTTTAACCCTGCGATGCCACTCTATCTATAACCTTGCTGTGAATTCCACAAAATCCATTTGTACTTATACCAACTTTCACTTTTTTCACACTGAAACTATATCCGTTAAAATCGTTTCATACCGTTATTACTTCCGCATAGCTACAATTTATATAATAACGGTACAGTACAAATAACGTGCTGAATCACTAAGTATGGGGGAATAACGATGAACGAAGCGTTACTATTAGTAGACATACAAAATGATTACTTTGAAGGCGGCAATATGGAATTACATCAACCTGAAAAAGCCGCACAAAAAGCGAAAGAAGTTTTGAAAGTATTTCGCGAAAAACAGAAAACAGTTATTCACGTACAACATATCGCGAACAATGAAGGAGCTACTTTCTTCTTACCTGATACAGTAGGTGTTCAAATTCATGATGATGTACAACCGATTGTTAACGAAAGAGTCCTACAAAAACATCACCCCAACAGTTTTTTAAGAACAAATTTATTAGAAACATTAAAGACAGAAAAAATAGACCAACTAGTCATTTGCGGTATGATGACTCATGTATGTATTGATGCAACAGTACGCGCTGCCAGTGACTTCGGATTTCAATGTATTGTAATTGAAGATGCTTGTACAACAAAAGATTTAGAATTCCAAAGAAATCTAATCCCCGCAGTACACGCTCATCAATCGTTCATGAGTGCATTAGAGTTTGGTGATATTTATGCAACAGTCATGTCAGCAAACTGTTTTATAACCAAAAGCAAATAAAGAATTACAGTTCCATATGAAAAAAGAAAGGATAAGTATCTTATTCTTTCTTTTTTTCCATTGTCTTAATGACAGTATTTATACGATAATCACCATAATGTAAAACATCTGCAAGAGTCTCTTCTAATTGCTGATGCGAAGATGTGTGAAGAGTCATGACATAGCAACCATCGCCGCTTATACGATACATTTCAGTAATTACGTCCGTTTTTTCAAAAAAATTTTGAATTTGATTATGATAATGCGGTGCATGCAAAAATAGTGTAACAAAGGTCATAATAGATCCTTCTAGCTTAGCCCTGTCAATATTTATCGTATATTTTTGAATGACACCTGCCTCTTCTAATTTATTAATTCGCTTCCCAACAGCCTGACCAGTCAAATGTACTATCTCCCCAATTTCCTTCCAGTTCATTCTAGCGTTTCCTTGTAGTAATTGTATAATCTTAAAATCTGTTGAATCAAACATGGGCATCCCCTTCCTATACGAAACGAATTCTATAAAATCTTCATTTCTCCTACAGTTTTTCTCAAAAGTTTTGCACTACAATCGATTAGCTCTATTAGCAATTACATTATTGTTAGTGGCTTTCCTTCTTCTTTACAATGTATTTTTTGGATTACTCGTAGGTACTACAGCAAGCTAGCAATTTTTTATAAATATGAACAAATTTTAGGAATTAGTTTATCTTTTTTTAATGTTTTATTTAGAGGCAGTTTATAGTCGGGTATTAACATAAGAAACGTAGCAACTAAGTTCATATATGACGCACTGCTACTATAATCGCTAACCGTACTACTTGAAATCATAAAATAAGGAGACGATAAAACATGAACAAAAAAGCAAAAGCACTATCATCCGTATTGCTCGGATTCACATTAGCATTAACAGGGTGTGCTGGTACTAAAGCTGAAGAAAATCATGGGAAACAAAAACAAGAACAAGTTGCTAAAGAAACAAAAAAGGAAAATAAATTAACTAAAGGGCAAAAAATGGCTAATATTCTTAGCGAGACAAATTGGCAAGGTACACGAGTGTATGACAAAGATAAGAATGACTTAACAAAAGAGAATGCAAACTTCATTGGTCTTGCAAAATATGATGCGAAGTCAGGCAGATATGAATTTTTTGATGCTAAAACAGGTGCAAGTCGTGGCGATAAAGGAACCTTCTTTGTCACAAATGATGGGAAGAAGAGAATATTAATTTCAGAATCAATGAAGTATCAAGCTGTCGTTGACATGACAAAACTAAACAAAAATGTATTTACTTATAAACGAATGGGGAAAGACGCTAACGGTAAAGATGTAGAAGTTTTCGTTGAACATGTCCCATATAAAGAAAAAGAACTTTCTTTCACTGATCCGGACAAGCAGCTGAACACGACTACAGGAGATATTGTTAAAAACGTTGATGGAGATAAAATTTTGGGCGGTACCCTTTGGCACGGAACAAAGGTATTAGACGAAGCTGGTAACGATGTAACACAGTTTAATTCGAATTTTATAAGTTTAGCAAAATTTGATGACAAATCTAATAAATATGAGTTCTTCAATAGCGAAACAGGTCAAAGCCGCGGTGATTATGGCTACTTCGATGTTGTACACGAAAATAAAATAAGAGCCCATGTTTCAATTGGAAATAATAAATACGGTGCTGCTCTTGAGCTTACTGAACTAAATAAGAATAAATTTACGTATAAAAGAACTGGTAAAGACCAAACTGGTAAGGATATAACTATATTCGTTGAACATGAACCTTATAAAGGTGATATGAAACCACAATTTAGTTTTTAATTGATTTGATTAAAAATCTACTTTTTATATTCGAAACATGAATTAGTATACGCTGACCGTTTTGTTCAGCGTATACTATTTTTTACATTGAATAACCACTACAGCTCATCAATTACTTTCGTTAGCTTTTGAAGCGCTGATAAAAGGTTTGTTAACTCTTCAGGTGATAAACTTGCATAATATTTTTCAGAAACCTGTTGCATATATGCGTCCATTTCTTTTTTATATAACAAGCCTTTCTCACCTAATTCAACTGAAAATGCACGTTTATCTTCTGCATGTTGCCTTCTGAAAATATATCCTTCCGTTTCAAGTTTCACTAACTGCTGGCTAATGGCACTTTTCGTCACATTCATTTTTTCAGCTAACTCTTTAGGAGTGGATGATGGGTACCTAATAATTAATGTTAACAACGTATATTGCTGATTATTTAAATTAAAATTCGTATAAGATCTTTCTTTCGTTTCAAGTAATATCCATAGTTCTTCAAGTGTTTGATTGATTTCCTCAGCTATATTTTTATTTATCATACTTCTCTCTCTCACCTTTTCTTCTCCAATTTTTCGGGTTTAAATACTTTTTATATTTTGCCACCACTTCTTTTCCAACAAAGACAGCACCTATCAAAAATAGAATTTCTCCTATTACTATACACCCTGGAATGACAATGGTCTTTACCTGCGTCGAAAGTGAAGTAAATGGTATGATTAAAGCACTTCCCCAAAGTAGAACATATATGATTAGAAGTCCTATTCCAATTTTAAAAAGCAATGGCTTTTTTTGTTTATTTTCGTTTGAAATTATTTCTTTTTCCATTTCAAAACCCCCGAATACAATTTGATTTAGTTTACTTAACTAAACTATATATCAAGATTGATTTGATTGCAAGACTTTAAAATGTATTCACTAAAATTGCGTTTACTTGAATTCCAACCACATATTTTGAAAATAATTTTATTTGTATTCCCTATAAAAAAACACTTCTTCCGTGGAAAAAGTGTTTTTTTATACTTAATGACTAATACTAGCTGTTGGGTATAATGTTGTTCCTCCAATTGAAACTTTTATTTCATTTGTTAATGGAACGTTTTGTTCATTAATAATTGTTCTCCACCATTCCCATGCAAGACCTGTACATTCTCTTGCTACAATTTTTATATTTTTTGAATTCGGTGGAAGAGGGATAACTGTAGAGTAATGAGCCGTTTTGTCTTTTCCACTACCATCCCACGTTTTATGTGTTAGTACTTCGTTACCCTTTTGATCAAATGTGAATTCATCCCAAGATACATCAAATTGAGCAACGTAAGCACCGTAATGATCAAGTGTCATTTTAGCACTTGAATATTCTGTAGTTGTCGTCTCAATATAATCTGTATTGTTATGAACAGCAGCAGTTGCATTATCTTTTAAGAAAGTACTTGTATATGAAATTGGGTATGCTGGATTTTTAAGACTTAATTCAGCATTATCTTTAATAATATTTCGGATTTCATTGAAATCTTTAGTAACAACCTTGTTATGTTCTTTCGCATCTCCGCCTAATACTACAGCAGTAAAGGTACTTTCTTCAAAAATATCTTTATACTGTCCACTTGTTTCAACGCTGTTATTCTTAAGTAAGGCTTTAAAAGCAGCTTGTACATCTTTGCTCTTAGATGTTGTTTCTAATTTTACATAAATCGTTCTACCATAAGCTACATTTGAAACCATAACAGGTGGAGCCGAATTATTTACGCCTTTTCGAGTTAACTCGTCAAAAGTAACGCTATTATCAAAAAGGTCGGATGGATTGTTAGGTAGTTCAGCACTTACCGTATAAAATATTTGCTTATACGCCGCTACCATCACTTTTTTCTCTCCATTTGCAACCGCATTAAAATCAATATTTAGACTGTTATCAAGATATTTAGCGTTAACATTAAGAGCACTTGCAATTTGTGATTTACTATAAACCATAGATTCCGTATACTGCATTCTTGCAGGTAACGTATGTGTTGTAGAATACTTTTCATTCCAAGTAGATACTAAATCGTCTACTGCTCCAGCTACATTACCATATGTCGGATTTTGGACAGTGATTGTATTTTCTTTTCTCATGCCCGGTAAGTCTATACTAATATTCAAAGGCTTTCTCTTAGCCACTAATAAACTCGGTTGATTGTCTGCAAAAGCTTTATTAGCAAGTTGTACAGCTCCTGGATACGTGCGATTCACCACAGAATCAATAATTGAAATATCGACTGGTGACGTTGTAAGTGATTTTTTCTCGCGTTCCACTACTACAAATTTACCATTTGAATTGATACTTTCTTTCGGAACAAAACTTTCTACTTTATCACCATTTACAGCTAAAACCTCTTGATTATTATATTTAAGATTTGCTATACCAGTATCAATGCCACTAGCATTTTTGGTTACATCAGTTGCATTACTTGCTTGTGTTTCTGCGAAGGAAATAGATGAATAATTAATAGTGCATAGACTAACTAATAAACATGCAAGGAACTTTCTTCTTTTAGTGTTTTTCTTAATATTCAGAAAAATCACCCCGTTCTTTTTTTAGTAAAATATGATAATGATTGATAAATGATTGCTAACTAATAAATTTACATAAATGCTTTTAAAAGTTCTTGAATTAACGGGATTACGCCACCTACAAATTTTAAAACTGCCATTGCGATTTCCATATTATTTCCTCCTTTTTATTGCTACGAAAATGTGATTTATCTTTATGCCCTCATTATAGTGACCCCTTACACTTTTATCAATACACTCTGATATGCAATATTACATATACAAAAAACAAGCTGAATTCTTTTGAAAAATTATACAGAGATATTTTTTCGTTTGGTACATACTTGAAAAGGTGAAGCATTCTTTTGCATTTTATGAGTAATCACATAAAAAAAGCTGCTGCCTATAAAATATAGACAGCAACTTCAACTAGAGTAGCTTGCATAATCTACGCAAGACATTTTATAACTAATAAACTGCGATCGGCCCATAAGGACCATTAATAATTTCTATTTTTGTTTCAAAAATATCTGTCAAAAGTGTTGGGTCCATAACTTCTTCTACTGTTCCAAAAGCAGCAATTTGTCCATCTTTCATAGCACAAATTTTATCCGAGTATTTAGCTGCAAAATTTATGTCATGCATGACAGTCAAAATTGTTCGTCCAAATTCATTAGCTGCACGTCTCAAATGCTCCATCATTTGAACAGAACGAGCAACATCAAGGTTGTTCAGAGGTTCGTCCAAAAGTACATATTCCGTCTCTTGGCACAATACCATCGCTACATATGCCCTTTGTCTTTGACCACCAGAAAGCTCATCTAAATATCTATTCTCTAAACTAGTTAAATCTAAGAAATCGATATATTTAGAGATGATAGCCTCATCTTCTTTAGTCAATCTTCCCTTTGAATAAGGAAAGCGCCCAAATCCAACTAGTTGTCTCACAGTAAGCCTAGTTACAAAATGATTTTCTTGTCGCAATATAGTCAAAACTTTTGCTAAATCTTTTGATTTGGATTCAGAAACATCCATATTTGCTACCTGAATTTGGCCTTCATCCATATCTAAAAGTCTGCCAATCATCAAAAGTGTTGTTGACTTTCCAGCACCATTTGGTCCAATTAAAGAAGTAAAGCCTGCTTTTGGTATTTCAATATCCAAAGGTCCTATTTTTACCTTATCAGTATAGAACTTTTTAACATTATCGATTTTTATCATAAAGCCCTCTTCCTTAAAACTATAGTTAAGAATATGATTCCACCAAATAATTCAATAATAACTGAAACTACACCTTGAGCATGGAATACATGATACATTAAAAAGTATGCGCTCGTCATTATTAAAAATCCTATAGCAAAAGCCATCGGAAAAATATATCTATGATCATAAGTTGACGCTGCCTGATAACTCAAAGTTGCCACTAAAAAGCCGTAGAAAGTAAGTGGCCCAATTAGAGCTGTTGAAATGGACATTAAAATAGCTACTAATACAAGCGTATAAATTACACTAGGTTGGTATTTAACTCCAAAAGAAGTAGCAACATCTTTTCCTAGTGACAAAACATTCAAATTCTTAGAATGAGCAAAAATTAATACCGCTACAATTATGATCATAGGAATTACAATAGGAAAATATGCAGGATCTGCATGATTAACAGAACCAAATAATCTTGCTTGTAAAATATCAAATTCTGAAGGCGCAAGTAGTTTTCTCATGAAAGTTGACACAGAATTTAGCCCGGTACCAATAATAATTCCAACTAAAAGCATAAGTTGTAAATTCCCGTATTTACCGGAAAGTAACCATCCATAAAGTATTAAACTCATGAAGACCATAACAACAACTTGGAATAAAAATGAGCCAATTCCATTAAAATTTATTAACGCACTAGCACCAAAGAAGAATACTGTACTCGTTTGAATTGCTGAATAAAGTGATTCGAAACCTAAAAGTGAAGGAGTAATAATTTTATTATTCGTAATAGATTGGAAAGCAACTGTCGACAAGCTATGGCAAACCGCAGCAATAATCATTGCAACAATAGCTACTATCCTTCTCTTAACAACTGGGATAAAAGAAGGTGAATCTATCGGAACTGGATTGTTATACACTAAAAGGCCATATGAAGAAAGGAGACCTAAACCAATCAATGTTATCAGTAAAATCCAATAACGCCTTGCTTCCTTCTTAGAACGAAAAGCGCTAGCTGATCTACTTTCATTATGAAGGCTAGAATCGATTTCGACATTTTCTTTTTTTCTATATTCTAATGTGATCATCGTAGCCTCCTTGGTTTTCTTTGTCTCAATAAAATAGTAATAAACACGACTGCTCCCACTGTTGCAAGTATTAAAGAAACAGGTAATTCAAAAGGCTGTATAATTGTTCGAGAAATGATGTCACAGGCAGTTATTGATCCCATTCCGATCACACAAACCCAAGGTAAATTACTCCTAAGATCATCACCTCTAAACATTGAAACGATATTTGGCACAATTAATCCTAAGAAAGGTAAGTGTCCAATAACAGCTGCAACAATTCCAACTGCAACAGAGATAAGAGCAGTCCCAAAAAGAACAATTCTATTGTAATTAACTCCAAGACTTGTTGCGACATCTTCTCCTAGTCCAGCTAAAGTCAATCTATTAGCATACATAAAAATAAGAAAAGTAATGATAACAATCAGCCATAAATATTCATATCTTCCCACCTGAATGTTAGCAAATGAACCTACAAACCAAGTTTCAATACTTTGCGTCTTTTGAAAAAGGAGTCCTAAAAAAGTAGACACTGCAGAAATTACTGCTCCAAGCATCAATCCAATAATCGGAACAATTAAAGACGAACGAAGCTTAACTCTTCTTAAAAATAGAAAGAAAATCATAGTTCCTATAAAAGAAAAAATGATTGCACCAGTCATTCTTTGAACTAAAGTCGGGGCAGGAAATAATAAATATACAAAAAGCAGGCCTAAGCCTGACCATTCAATAGTCCCCGTTGTAGTAGGTTCAACAAAGCGATTCTGTGTAATGAGTTGCATTACGAGCCCTGCCATCGCCATCGCAGCTCCAGTAAGCATTAATGCAGCTGTTCTCGGAACACGAGTTATGAAAAACATCTCTGTCCCGTCCTCTTGTCCACGTATATCATAAACTCCAGTAAACAGTGATATAATCCCTAAAATTATAACAACTATAACTGCTATTATAAAAGGTTTTGTCCATATTTTATTTTGATTATAAAACTGGGGTTGAGAAATATTCTCAACCCTAGAAATCATATTTTTTGACACTGTTTCGTACCCCTTTACACTACTTAGCTAAAGTTTTTGCCATATTTCCAAATAACTCTATATAAGTTTGAATTGATTCATTTGTGTAAGTATCTTCTGGTGCATAAATAACTTGTTTTTTAGAAACAGCAGTTGTGTTTTGAAGAGCAGGTGATTTAGAAATAACATCCTTAGCAGGTGTTGACTTAGCTGCATCAGATGTTGCAGCATCACGATCTAATACGAAAATCCAATCAGGATTTGTTTGTGCAATAGCTTCAACAGAAACGTCATCACCTTTATGACCTGCAGTAGAATTTGAAACTTCTAACGCTGGAGTCCAACCGAAAATTTCATACATTGGTCCCCAAACGCGACCAGAATGTGGAGCAGCAAAACCAATATTACCACCAGTAACGATAACACTCATAACTTTATCTTTTCCGTTATAAGCAGATTTTGCTTTTTCAATAGATTTATCAAAATCAGCTACTAATTGTTTAGCTTCTTTATCTTTATTAAAGATTTTTCCTAAAGTAATTGTAGAATCTTTAAGTCCTTTTACTAAGTTTTCGCCAGGCTTAGTAGCTTTCTCAGAAACATCAAAATTAAGATCAATAACTGCTGCATTTGGTACTAATTTTTTGATTTCTTCGTAATGGTCAGCAAATCTTTGACCAACGATTACAAGGTCAGGGTTTGCCGCTGCAATAATTTCTAGATTTGGTTCACGGTGATTCCCAATATTTTGAACTTTTTCATCCTTTTTATATGCTGAATCAGCAGGCATGATATCCTTTGGAGCAGCCGCTAATTTAATTCCCCAATCAGATAAAGTTTCAAAAGTTCTGTTATCCAAAGCAACTACATTCTTTGGGTTTACAGGGACTTTAACAGTTCCATGAGCATCAGTGATTTCAACCGTTTTTGGCTTATCACTACCATTATCTTTATTATTAGCCTTCGAAGTTTCTTTACTTGAATCTGAGCAAGCTACTAACATTAAAGTGAAAACTGCTAGAATACTCACTAATTTTAAAAGCATAGATTTTTTCATATGTATACTCCTTATAGTGTGATTTATTTCGAAAATGATGACATCCATAGATTGAATTAGAAGGTAACTTTTATTCAATTGAATCGCTATTGATAATCATTTTCATTTGAACATCCTGTTAATTAGTATAGTCATTAATTCTGTGAAAATCTTGTGAATGGTGTGAATTCATAAAATCAGGCATAAAAAGTAATATGTGACGTCAGGCGTGTTGATTAACCATGATTTCCTCTACAAAACACGCTCATTAATAGCTAATATTTTCGTAATCCATTTTTTCACGTCTTTTAATACTTCTAAGAAACTATTTGATTATCATATTTAATAAAAAAATGAGTAAAACCGAATGAAATAATTTTACTCATTTTTTATTATCTTATTTTTATCAGTCAATCATTGAATAGCCTCTGCCATGTATCGTTTGAATATATCTGTCTTTCTTCTCGCACTTTAACTTTTTTCTTACATACCCAATATATAAGTCTACTACATTTGGATTTACTACTACGTTATATCCCCATACTTGATTCAAAAGCATTTCACGGCTCAATATTGTGTTTTTATTCTTGATTAAAAATACAAGTAAATCGTACTCTCGCTTAGTAAGCGACAGGTTTTCGCCACCTTTTTTCACAATATTGCTTGATGCATCAACAAAGAGATCTTTAAACTGAAAAAAGTTTATCTCCTTTTGCTGGTTACAATCACTTCTCCTTAAAATTGCTTGAACCCTTGCTACTAATTCTTCTTTCGCAAATGGTTTTCTGATATAATCATCTGCTCCTGCTTGTAACCCTGCTACGCAATCCTTGCTAGAAACATTGTCGGTCACAATAATGATCGGTGTCGTTTTAACTAATCGTATTTGTCTACAAATTTCTGGTCCGGATATACTTAATGAATCCCAATCCAATATGATAATATCCCAATCTTGTTCATATATTATATTTAAACCTTCGTTTTCATTGTGAAGTTTTAAAATGAAATAGCCTTCTTGCGTTAGACCGCTTACGATTTTCTTCGCTAAAGACCGTTCATTCTTAATTACTAAAACCTGCTTCACCGATGGTTCACCTCTACTTCAATATAACTTAGTTAGATAAAAAATTATCCCCAAAAAACAATTTAAGATTTATAAATTTAAAACTCCTAAATAATCCATTAAAACAGTTTATTAGGAGAACTCTATATAATCTTACAATAGGTATGGATAAAAACACAAAACATATAGAGATTTGAATAAAGTGAAATTTTAATAAAATCTCACCAATTGGGCGTTTACGGTCAGCTATAGTATCTATCTGCTTATCATCAATAACTAGTTCTTCATTTTCTGTTTCAGGGGTACCGCCCGATTCCCATCAACTTAAGCATTTTATAAAACCACAAAATGAAAAAACGGTATTCTTTCTATTACTTTAAATCTAGAAAACAAATCACTTCAATGTTTTCTGAATATTATGGGAGGATGTAAATACTGTGAACACTGTATATTTAGTGTTTAGTTGACCTTATAATAAAAAAAAGCGCGCTAAATTGAATTGAAAGGTGCAAAAACATGATTACAAATCAACAATTAGTAATAAACAATTTGGAAGAAAAATTAAAAGTATTTACTCATACAGTTAGTGGAAAACTTACAAAGGAAGAAGATTTCATCATAGCAAATACAGAAATTCCTACTGATACATTCAATGTTGTATTGCCGAAATCTCCAAATATCAAAAATGCAGTTAAGATTAGACATGGAATCGATAATTTTTCATATAAAAAATATCCCTTTAGTATTTGGATTGATGCTCAGTATTTAACTGAGGATTGGACAAAACTTATGCAAGAATATGACCTAAAAGAAGCGGAACGTAATGTAATGATGAAACTTGAAAATACTCTTAATGTTGATCAAAGAATTTCCCATCAACTTATGATTACTAATGTGAAAAATAATGAAGAACTTTTAAAATATATAGACGTATTCATGAGCTTATTTGAGGGTACACCAGAAAAAGATGCATTAGAAAGTTATTTTAATAAGTTTTCACAAGTAAAATTAGGTTCAGAAGTTCAAATGTTTATTGGATGCATAGATGACATGCCTGTAACTACTGGTTTATTAATAGAAAGCAAAGATAGTTATGGTATTTATGATGTGATGACAAAAGAAACATTTAGAGGTAAAGGAATTGGCAGTGAAATGTTTCAATTTCTTCTAAATCAAACAACAGATAAACAAAAACCAGTTGTATTACAGGCTTCAGATGATGGGAAAAATATCTATAAGCGATTTGGATTTATAGATGTCGGAGAAATGGTTGTATTTGAATAAAAGGTTTTCTTATTAAGCTATAGGGTAGAATTGTTGAGCAATATAGATAGGAAATGATCCAACTTTTTATAAAAGAATAAACCAATTGAAAATATTAAGGGCGTGTTTTGAACAAACTTTTTTCAAAACACGCTTTTTTCTTTTTGTTTGTTTATCAAGGTTATTTGCTTAACTTGAACAAACTTTATTCTAAAACAACATGAATTATTAATTAATATCACTTTGAAGAAGCATATCTTTACATAACAAAAAAGAAGCATAAACCTGCACATCATGCAAAGTTATGCTTCCTGTTATACAAAATAAAAAAACCACCAAATATGTATTGGTGGAGACGGTGGGAGTCGAACCCACGTCCAAAAATATCGGCACTTAAGCTTCTACGAGTGTAGTCGATATATTAGCATTTCGCGAACTCTTCGGCCTATCGACAGGCTTCCAAGTTGCTAGTCTGATTGTTCTCTTCCTTCGCCCTCAGACGGCGAACTCCGGCGTAGTCCACTTAGTTTGAGTCCCTTACCCTACCACATGGACGATGGAGGGAGGAACCTTTAGTGCAATTAAGCAGCTAAAGAAAGATTGTTTTGTTTGCCAATTATAGGCTTTGACGTTTTAACGAGGACGATCCCCTCGACTCGCAACCTAAGCTCGAACTATCCCTGTCGAATCCGTAACGTCCCCATGATAAAAATGGAGCATACGAAGAAAATATCGTGATAGCTACTAAGAGCTGTTTTTCAATGTGCAACAACCTTACATAAGTTATTATATCATACGCGCGCCGTTTTACAAATGTAAATATCTGTATTACATCTTTTGGCGATCACGGAACACGCGTGCAATTTCACGTTTTGCTTCTTTCTCTTTTAAATCGTGACGTTTATCGTATTGTTTCTTACCTTTTGCTAAACCAAGTGCCATTTTTGCAAATCCATTTTTCAAATAGATTCTAAGTGGAACTAATGCGTAACCTGTTTCTTTTGCAGCGCCCGCTAGCTTATCAATTTCTTTTTTATGAAGAAGTAATTTTCTCGTACGAAGTGGATCATGGTTGAAACGATTCCCTTGTTCGTATGTATTAATGTGCATATTATGAACCCATACTTCACCATTATGTACACGTGCAAACGCATCTTTCAAGTTCACGCGACCAGCGCGAATCGACTTAATTTCCGTTCCTTGAAGGACAAGCCCTGCTTCGTATGTTTCTTCGATGAAATAATCATGAAATGCTTTTTTATTCTGTGCAATAACCTTACCTGTACCCTTTGGCATATAACGTCCCTCCTCTATTTTTACTATTGTAACAAATGTAAACAAAAAGCGAAAGTGGCTCGCTCTCAAGCCACGAAGAAAAAAGAAAACGGCCCCGCTTTTCATCAAAGCGAAGCCACTCTTTTCTTACTTACGCTTTTTCTTTTTCTTCTTGAATCCTGGTACGTTTTCGAAAAATCCTTTTTTCTTCTTGCCGTTACCATCTTTTTTCCCTGGCTGACTTGCGGATGCGGATGTGGATGCGGATGTGGATGCAGATGCGGATCCTCTTCCTTTTCCTTTGCCACCACGGTCAAATTTTCTACCTGTGCCACGTTCACCGCCACGCTCATTACTGCGCTCGCTACGTCCACCGCGTTTCTTTCTGCCTGTTCTTGGCTGCTCGATAACGACTGGACGATCTTTGAACTTACGGCGAGGTGTGCCTTTCATACCAACGATTTCAAAGTCGATTGCACGCTCGTCTTTATTTACGTTAATAACGCGAATTGTAATTTCATCACCGATGCGGAATACGTTACCTGTACGTTCTCCGATCATTGCGAAATGTTTTTCGTCGTAACGATAGTAATCATCCGTTAAGTAGCTAACGTGTACAAGACCTTCAATCGTATTTGGAAGCTCTACAAACAGACCGAAGTTTGTTACAGAGCTAATCATACCGTCATACTCTTCACCGATCTTATCGACCATATACTCTGCTTTTTTCATTTCGTCTGTTTCACGCTCTGCTTCAACAGCACGGCGTTCCATATTAGAAGAGTGCTCTGCAATCTCTGGTAAGTTTTCACGCCATTTTGCTTGTGTTTCACTGTCGACTTTACCGTTAATGATGTATTCACGAATTAATCTATGAACAATCGTATCTGGGTAACGACGAATTGGCGATGTGAAATGCGTGTAGAACTCAGTTGATAAGCCGAAATGTCCTAAGCTCTCCGAATCGTAACGTGCTTGCTTCATAGAACGAAGCATAACCGTTGAAATAACTACTTCTTCTGGCTGTCCTTGAACCATTTCAAGAATTTGTTGCAGCGCACGAGGGTGCACTTCATTCGCACGTCCTTTTACCGCATATCCGAAGTTCGTTACAAACTCGAAGAAACGCTCAAGCTTATCTTCTTTCGGATCTTCATGGACACGGTACATAAACGGTACGTTCATCCAGTGGAAGTGCTCTGCTACTGTTTCGTTCGCAACAAGCATAAATTCTTCAATTAACTTCTCTGATACAGAACGATCGCGCATAACAACATCAGTCGGTTTTCCTTCTTCATCTACTAATACTTTCGCTTCTTTAAAGTCAAAGTCAATTGCACCACGGCGCATACGTTTTTCACGTAGAATTTGTGCCAATTGCCCCATCTCTTTAAACATCGGTACTAATGGCTCATAACGCTTAATTAACTCTTCGTCCTCATCTTCTAAAATGCTTCTTACGTCAGCATACGTCATACGCTCTGTCGTTTTAATCACACTTTGGAAAATCTCGTGTTTAACAACATCACCTAAGTTGTTGATTTCCATTTCACAAGATAAAGTCAGACGGTCTACTTTCGGATTTAATGAGCAAATACCGTTAGATAGACGATGTGGAATCATTGGAATTACACGGTCAACAAGATACACACTTGTCGCTCTTTCCGCTGCTTCTACATCAATTGGAGAACCTTCTTGAACGTAATGACTTACATCCGCAATGTGAACGCCTAGCTTGTAATTGCCGTTCTCAAGCTTCGTTACTGTAACAGCGTCATCTAAATCTTTCGCATCTGCACCATCAATCGTTACAATCATTTGATCACGTAAATCACGGCGATCTTTTAAATCTTCTTCTGAAATCGTTTCTGGTACACTGTTTGCATGCTCCATCACTTCTTCAGGGAATGCTAAAGGTAAATGATGTTTATGAATGACAGATAAAATATCTACTCCTGGATCATTTTTATGACCTAGAATTTGAATAACTTCACCTTCTGCACTTAAACGGTTTTCTGGGTAGCTCGTAATTTTCACAACTACCTTATGACCTTCTACAGCACCCATTGATGCACTTTTCAAGATAAAGATATCACTCGTCCAGCGCTTATTGTCAGGTATAACAAAGCCAAAGTTTTTCGATTCTGTATATGTACCAACAAGTTCTTTCGTTCCACGCTCTAAAATGCGTACAATTGAACCTTCTTGACGTGAACCGCTCGATTGAGAACTAAGTCGTGCTAATACTGTATCGCCATGAAGTGCACCGTTTAATTCTGTAGGAGGGATGAAAAGATCATCGTCTCCCGTTTTCTTCTCGTCTGGTACAACGAATGCAAAGCCACGTGCATGTCCAATTAACTTACCTCTTACTAAATTCATCTTTTCAGGAAGACCGTAACGGTTGCTACGTGTACGAATAACAAGTCCCTTCTCTTCCATCATTACAAGTGCCTTTACAAAATCTTTAAAGCCCTCAGAACCTTCAATTCCAAATGCCTCTTCTAACTCTTGTATCGTTAGCGGTTTATACGCTTCTTCTCTCATAAATAATAACAACTTATCAATATGTTCTTGTGTGATTTCTTCCAAGCAAAAATACCTCCTTTAAAACCTTATATTATTTAGTGTATCCGAAAGATAGGGGATGTATAAAGCGAAACTTCAATACTCCCCTTATGATTTTTACAGTTTTCACAAAAAATTCCTTATGAAAAAAAGAGGCAACTAGATCTTACCAATCTAGTTGCTCCAAGAAGTTATATACATCCTCATGTAGCTCGTCACGTTGTTTATCAAGTGTAATGACATGCGTAGAGTCTTCATACCATTTAATGTCTTTTAACGTAGATTCTACACCGTTATAAATAATGTTAGCACTATCTGTATTAATCATTTCGTCATGACGTGCTTGTACAACAAATGTTGGTGCATAAATCATATCCACATTGTTACGTACGTCAGCAATTAATTGTTGTAATGCTTTTAATGTATTCATCGGTGTCTTTTGGAATTCCAACATTTCTTGTTCAATTTGTTCTGGTGATTTTTGCTCACGTTTTTTATATTCGCGGGCATATGCCAATATACCTTGGTACATCGTTTCTTCGCTCTTAATATACATCGGTGCACACATTGGTACTACACCTAAAACCGGTACTGTATAACCTAATTTTAAAGAAAATACGCCGCCAAGTGACAATCCAACAACAGCAATTTTCTCAAAACCTTTATCTTTTAAAAGCTGATATGCCTCCGTTACATCTTGCCACCAATCTGTAGGGCCTGTATGAACAAGCTCTTCTGGTGGTACACCGTGCCCTTTATAAATTGGCGCATGACAAGTATAGCCTTTCTTTTCTAAGAAACGCCCTAACATACGTACATCAGCTGAGTTCCCTGTGAATCCATGTAGTAATAAAACAGCGCGGTCTCCACCCTCAAATGTAAATGGTTTCGGAGATGCTAATTTCATCATGTACTTCTCCTCTTTCTCTTCTGTAATCTAGTCGTATTCTTTCTATATCTAGTGTACCATATTTACATTTCTATAATCTAATTAGAAACATCTTTCAAATGGCAAAACAAAAAAGAAGAACCATTAGTACATCTTACTAACGCTTCTTCTTTCAATTCTATAAGTTTAAGTACGTAACAGCAATTGTTAATACAAAGAACAATACAGCTAAAACAATTGTAATACGGTTTAATACTGCTTCAATTCCACGTGCTTTTTGCTTACCAAATAATTGCTCTGCACCGCCTGAAATTGCACCTGAAAGGCCTGAGCTATTACTAGACTGCATAAGTACCATAACAATCATTAAAATCGATACAGTAATAAGTAAAACGGATAATAACGTATGCACTTGGCGTACCTCCTACAAAGATTCAGTTATTGTAACTGTAGCATAAATCCTATAGAAAAGCGAGAGCTATAGAGTTGCCCTCGCTTTTCTTCTATTACATAAACATCATTGCAAATAACGGTCCAAGTAAACATGTCAAAATTGCTGTTAATGTCATTGTTACCGATCCAATAACACCTTCATGCTCGTTATTTTTCATTGCTCTCATAACACCCATAATATGAGAAGCACATCCAAATCCGATACCTTTACCAACTGAGTTTGTAACACGGCTCCATTTTAATAAGAGAGGTCCTGTAATTGTTCCAGTAATACCTGCGATAACAACGAAAGCTGCTGTTAAGGAAGGTACACCACCAACTTGTTCAGAAACGCTCATCGCAACTGGCATTGTTACCGATTTTGGTAAAGACGATAAGATTAAGCTTTTATCTGTTCCCATAAGTGAAGCAATAGCAAAATCACTAGCGATTGCGACTGTTGTACCTACTAATACCCCGCCAGCAATCGGTACAACATATTTTTGCAGAACATGACGTTGTTTATAAAGAGGAATTGCAAATGCTACAACACCGGGTCCAAGTAGCTTTGCAATCCAGCCACCACCACTTTCCATATAATGTTGATATGGTATATCAAGCACGATAAATAGGAAAGCCATTAATCCTGTTGCTACAAGCATTGGAATGGTGAATGGTGTTGGAAATAATTTATAGATTTTTTTAGATAATTGATATAATAGCACCGTAAAAAGAACCCAACCGATTCCGATTAATATTTGGCTCATCGCGACTCTCTTTCCTTCCTATTCGCAAGATATTGTCCTGTATGTCCTGCGACAATAATAATTAAAAATGTACTCGCTACAACTGTAATGAAAAGAGAAATTCCTTTACTCATAAAAAAAGCACCGTAATTCATTAGGCCAAGCGTTGGCGGAATTAATAAAAACGGCATAATAGCAACGAGTGTTTCTGCTCCTAAATCGAACCATTTCACTGGAAGAACTTTTAGGCTAAGTAAAACAAGTAAGAGGAACATCCCTATCAAACTTCCTGGAATTGGAATGTTTAACATTTCTTGCACCCAAGTTCCAACCATATAAAACACGTAAAGAGCAGCAATTTGGACAAGAATCTTTGTAAATTTCATGTTCATCATCCCTCATGTTTATACGATCTTCTGTTAATATCTTTATCATAGTATAAATTGTAAAAAGCTGCAATTTATCAACTTGACAGCAAAAACAGCCTATGTTACACGCTTACAACCCTGATATGACTGCATTTTCAAACAAAAATTACGTCAAAAACCTTGACCTAATAAAAAAGTTTTTATTTTCTGAATTTATAAGACTGTTATTTCAATAAAATAATCTTTTTATCCTTAAACTTACATATATATAAAGTGAAACTTTAATCATTGAGGGTTTCCTCATCCCCATTGATCATTCCTCACCAAGCGGGTTTGTACGGGATAAACAAGATAGGTGGTGAACATATGCCCAAAAAAGTTCTCATTTTTTGTGATCCTGGGATTGATGATACGATGGCTCTCCTCTTAGCATTCTTTATCAATGAAATAGAAATCGTCGGTATCGTTGCTGATTATGGCAATGTTCCAAAAAAAATGGCCGTAGAAAATGCTCATTTTCTTACAAGCGAAGTAAAGGGTAGAAATATCAAAATCTTTGGTGGATCAGAACGTCCAATTACTGGTGCTCCTCCTGCTTTTTTTACAGATGTACACGGGAAACAAGGGCTCGGGCCAATTATTCCAAAGGTGAATGTAACTAACGAAGAAATGGAGAATTTTTTTGAAGTTATTCCTCTTATTGAACAGTATAAAGATGAATTAATTATTGTGAGCTTAGGAAGACTTACCTCCCTAGCAATTTTATTTATCGTATGTAAACAATTAATGGAGCAAGTTAAATCCTACTACGTAATGGGCGGTGCCTTTTTACATCCTGGTAATGTTACCCCTATTTCCGAAGCAAACTTTTATGGTGACCCTACTGCAGCTAATATAGTCCTTCAATCCGCAGCTAACATGTACATATACCCATTAAACGTCACCCAATATTCCATCATTACACCAGAAATGGCCGAATACATTGAGGCCAAAGGAAAAGCCCCACTTGTCAAACCGTTATTCGATCATTATTACTACGGATATTATAAAGACGCCCTACCACATTTAAAGGGCAGCCCCTTCCATGACACAATGCCAATACTCGCTTTACTTGATAACTCTATGTTTACCTATCACAAATCACCTATCGTTGTCATGACAGAATCTTATGCACAAGGGGCAAGCATTGGAGAATTTCGCTCTTTAGGAGAACCTAAACCATTTATTGATTGGCCGAGTCATCAAATAGCAATTGATTTTGATTATAACCGCTTCTTCAAACATTTCATGTCACTTATGACAGGTGAACAATTTTAACATAAAAAAACAGACCGTGATTTCTCACGGTCTGTCGTTTATTTTCTACAATTATCGTTTGATGTTATAGAAAGATTTGATACCATCGTAAACAGCGATTTCGCCTAGTTCGTCTTCGATGCGTAATAATTGGTTGTACTTAGCAATACGGTCAGTACGGCTCATAGAACCAGTTTTGATTTGGCCAGCGTTAGTTGCAACTGCGATGTCAGCGATTGTAGCATCTTCAGTTTCACCAGAACGGTGAGATACAACTGCTGTGTAACCAGCACGTTTAGCCATTTCGATAGCTTCGAAAGTCTCAGTTAAAGTACCGATTTGGTTAACTTTAATTAAGATTGAGTTAGAGATACCTTTTTCGATACCTTCAGCAAGTTTTTGAGTGTTAGTTACGAATAAATCGTCACCAACTAATTGTACTTTATCACCGATACGCTCAGTTAATAATTTGTGACCATCCCAGTCGTTTTCGTCTAAACCATCTTCGATAGAGATGATTGGGAAGTCTTTGCAAAGCTCTTCGTAGAAATCAACCATTTCTGCAGAAGTTAAGCCAGTACGGCCTTCGCCTGCAAGGTCATATTTACCAGTTTCTTTGTTGTAGAACTCAGAAGAAGCAACGTCCATTCCTAAGAATACGTTCTCGCCAGCTTTGTAACCAGCTTTTTCGATAGCTTCGATGATTACTTCTAGAGCTTCACGGTTAGAACCAAGGTTTGGAGCGAATCCACCTTCGTCACCTACTGCAGTGTTAAGACCTTTGTCATGTAATACAGCTTTAAGTGCATGGAATACTTCAGCACCCATACGGATTGATTCTTTGAATGTTGGAGCACCAACTGGTAAGATCATGAACTCTTGGAAGTCAACGTTGTTATCAGCGTGAGAACCACCGTTGATGATGTTCATCATTGGAGTTGGTAATTGTTTTGCATTGAATCCACCAAGGTAACGGTATAATGGAAGACCTACGAAGTCAGCTGCTGCGTGAGCTACTGCCATAGATACACCAAGGATAGCGTTAGCGCCTAGTTTACCTTTGTTTGGAGTGCCATCTAATTCGATCATAGCACGGTCGATACCAGCTTGGTCAGTTACATCGAAACCAGCGATTTCTGGAGCGATAATTTCGTTAACGTTGTTTACTGCGTTAACAACACCTTTACCAAGGTAACGAGATTTGTCACCGTCACGTAATTCTACTGCTTCGTGCTCACCAGTAGATGCACCACTTGGTACGATAGCGCGTCCGAAAGCGCCGCTTTCTGTGTAAACTTCTACTTCTACAGTTGGGTTACCACGAGAGTCAAGGACTTCGCGAGCATAAACATCAATAATTGTTGACATAATAAATTCTCTCCTTTTTATATAAGCAAATTATTTAATAATTGTTTTACCTGTCATTTCTTTCGGTTGTTCCACATTTAAAAGTGTAAGCATTGTTGGAGCGATATCTCCTAAAATACCACCTTCACGAAGCTCTACATCATTTTTTGTAACGATGAAAGGAACCGGGTTAGTTGTATGAGCTGTCATAGGACCGCCATCAGCAGTTAACTCCTGATCAGCATTACCATGGTCAGCAGTAATAAGTGCTACACCATCTTTTGCAAGAATTGCTTCTACAACTTTTCCTAAACATTCGTCAGTTGCTTCTACTGCTTTAATTGTTGGTTCCATCATCCCAGAATGGCCAACCATATCACAGTTCGCAAAGTTAAGAATGATAACATCATGTTTATCATTTTCGATTTCATTTACTAAAGCGTCCGTTACTTCGTAAATGCTCATTTCAGGTTTCAAGTCATACGTTGCAACCTTTGGTGAGTTAATTAAGATACGCTCTTCTCCTGGGAATTCAGCCTCACGACCACCGCTAAAGAAGAATGTAACGTGCGGATACTTTTCAGTTTCCGCGATGCGAAGTTGCTTTAATCCCGCTTGCGCAACAACTTCACCTAAAGTGTTATCAAGGTTCATTGGCTTGAATGCCACGTAACCATCTACAGTTTCACTGAAGTGTGTCATACATACGAATTCTGGAATGTGAGGTACTTTTTCACCACGATCGAACTCACGGAAGTCTTCGTTTGTAAATACACGAGCAATTTGAATTGCACGGTCTGGACGGAAGTTATAGAAGATAACTGCATCATCATCATTGATTGTTGCAACTGGCGTGTTATCTTCGTTAACAATTACAGACGGCAATACGAATTCATCATAGATACCGTTCGCATAAGAGTCTTCTACACACTCTTCTGCTGATTTATAAGTAGGGCCTTCACCATTCACCATAGCACTGTAACATTTTTCTACGCGATCCCAACGCTTGTCACGGTCCATAGAGTAATAACGACCAGAGATAGTCGCGAATTGTCCTACTCCTGTTTCTTTAATTACTTCATTCGTTGCATCGATATAACCTTTTGCTGTTTGTGGTCCAACATCGCGGCCGTCTAAGAATGCATGGATATAAACTTTCTCCACGCCTTCTTTTGCTGCTAAGCGAAGAAGAGCAAACATATGGTTCATGTGACTGTGCACACCACCGTCAGAAAGTAAACCGAATAAATGAAGTGCAGTACCTTTTTCTTTTACGCTTTTAATTGCATTTTGGAAAGTTTCGTTCTTATCGAACTCACCTTCACGAATTGCAACGTTAACGCGTGTTAAGCTTTGATATACTACGCGGCCAGCACCGATATTTAAGTGACCAACCTCAGAGTTACCCATTTGACCTTCTGGAAGACCTACCGCCTCACCACAAGCTGTAAGCGTTGTATGAGGGAATTTGTTCCAGTAACCATCAAAATTAGGTTTCTTAGCTTGTGCTACAGCATTCCCGTAAGTTTCTTCACGAAGTCCGAAACCGTCAAGAATGATTAAAGCTGTTGGCTTTCTCATTTTACCGCCCCCAGAAGACCTAAGAACGAAGCAGGCTCTAAGCTAGCACCGCCAACTAAAGCGCCGTCGATGTCAGATTGTGCCATATACTCTTTAATGTTTTCTGGTTTTACGCTACCGCCGTATTGGATACGAACAGCTTCTGCAGCTTCTGGAGAAACAGCTTCTGCAACAACTTTACGGATGTGCGCACATACTTCGTTTGCGTCTGCAGAAGAAGAAGATTTACCTGTACCGATAGCCCAGATTGGCTCATAAGCGATAACAGTTGCTTTAACTTGCTCTTCTGTTAAACCTGCAAGTGCTTTTGTCACTTGACCTGCTACTAGATCAAATGTTTTTCCGCTTTCGCGCTCTTCTAAAGTCTCACCACAACATACGATTGGTGTTAAACCATGTTCAAATGCTGCGATAGTCTTTTTGTTTACTGATTCGTCTGTTTCAGCAAACATTTCACGACGCTCAGAGTGGCCAAGTACTACATAGCCAACTTTTAAGTCGCTAAGTGCTACTGGGCTAATTTCGCCAGTGAATGCACCATTTTTTTCGAAGTGCATGTTTTGTGCACCTACTTGTAAGTCAGTTCCTTCAGTTGCTGCTACAAGGCGCTCTAAGAATAGAGCTGGAGAGCAAACTACTGCATCAACAGCTGAAGCTGCTGGGATTTGACCTTTAACTTCCTCTACGAAGCTAACTGCTTCAGATAGAGTTTTATTCATTTTCCAGTTACCTGCGATAATTGGTTTACGCATGCTTTGCACCGTCCTTTTTCTTTGGCTGCTACTTATTTGTCGTTAAGACAAACTACACCTGGAAGCTCTTTACCTTCCATGAATTCTAATGACGCACCGCCGCCAGTAGAAATGTGGCTCATTTTATCAGCCATACCGAATTTTTCAACAGCTGCTGCAGAGTCACCACCGCCGATAACAGAGTATGTATCTTCTGCATCTGCTAATGCTTGTCCTACTGCTTTTGTACCTTCTGCGAATGGAGTCATTTCGAATACACCCATTGGTCCATTCCATACAACAAGCTTAGAATTTTTAATTACATCTGCATAAATTTCACGTGTTTTAGGACCGATGTCCACGCCTTCCCAGTTAGAAGGGATAGAGTCGATACCAACGATTTTAGTTGTTGCAGTTTCAGAGAATTCCTCAGTGATTACAACATCAACTGGCATGTAGAAGTTTACGCCTTTTTCTTTTGCAAGTTGCATAAATTCTTTAGCTAGTTCAATCTTGTCGTCTTCACATAGAGATAGACCAATTTCATGACCTAAAGCTTTAACGAATGTGTAAGCAAGTCCGCCACCGATGATTAAGTTATCTACTTTGTCTAATAGATGACGAATTACACCGATTTTATCTTTTACTTTCGCACCACCGATGATAGCTGTAAATGGACGTTCTGGGTTAGAAAGTGCTTTACCAAGTACATCTAACTCTTTTTCCATTAATAGACCAGATACTGCTGGTAGGTAGTCTGCGATACCTGCTGTAGAAGCATGAGCACGGTGAGCTGCACCGAATGCATCGTTTACGAAGATGTCAGCAAGTGCTGCAAATTCTTTCGCAAGTTCTGCATCGTTCTTTTCTTCGCCCGCATAGAAACGTACGTTTTCAAGAACTAATACGTCGCCTTCGTTCATTGCTGCAACCATTTCTTGTGCAACTGGTCCGAATGCTTCGTCCGCTTTTTTAACATCTTTACCAAGAAGCTCGCCTAAACGTGCTGCTACTGGAGTAAGACGTAATTCTTCTACTGCTTGACCTTTTGGACGGCCTAAGTGGCTTGCTAAAATAACTTTCGCACCTTGCTCTACTAAATATTGAATTGTAGGAAGAGCTGCACGGATACGAGTTTCATCTGTAATTTTGCCTTCTTTCATAGGTACGTTGAAATCAACGCGGCAAAATACACGCTTACCTTTTAAATCTACGTCACGAATTGATTTTTTGTTCATTGGATTTCCCTCCGACTACTAGTTAGGATTGACAAAACCCATTCAAAAGCTTAACACATTTGCTTTTAAAACGAAAGAAGAGAGAGAGGGAACAAACCCTCTCCCTCGTTTTGTCATTGATAACTTATATAATTAAGAATTAAAGACCTTTTGAAGTCATGTAAGCTGCTAAGTCTACTACGCGGTTAGAGTAACCAGTTTCGTTATCGTACCAAGAAAGTACTTTAACCATGTTACCTTCCATTACCATTGTAGATAATGCATCGATTGTAGAAGAAGCTGTACATCCGTTATAGTCGATAGATACTAATGGCTCTTCGCTGTATCCAAGGATACCTTTTAATTCGCCTTCAGCTGCTGCTTTGAATGCTGCGTTTACATCTTCAACTGTTACTTCTTTGTCAAGTTCAACAACTAAGTCAACAAGAGAAACGTTAGCAGTTGGAACACGTACAGCGCCACCGTTTAATTTACCTTTAAGTTCTGGTAATACTAATGCTACAGCTTTAGCTGCACCAGTAGATGTTGGGATCATGTTTTCAGCTGCTGCACGAGCACGACGTAAATCTTTGTGTGGTAAGTCTAAGATTTGTTGGTCGTTAGTGTAAGAGTGAATTGTTGTCATCATTCCGCGTTTTACGCCGAATTTTTCGTTTAATACTTTAGCGAATGGAGCTAGACAGTTTGTAGTACAAGAAGCGTTAGATACTACGTTGTGGTTAGCTGCATCGTATTGTTCATGGTTAACACCCATAACTACAGTGATATCTTCGTCAGAAGCTGGAGCTGAGATGATAACTTTCTTAACTGATCCACCTAAGTGTTTTTCAGCGTCTGATTTTTTAGTGAAACGGCCAGTAGATTCTACTACTACTTCTACTCCGTAGTCGCTCCATGGTAATTGAGCTGGGTCACGCTCAGCGATAACTTTAATTTCTTTACCGTTAACAACGATGCTGTTTTCGTTAGCAGATACTTCTGCATTTAAAGTTCCGTGAACTGTGTCATATTTTAAAAGGTGAGCTAATGTTTTAGCATCTGTTAAGTCGTTGATTGCTACTACTTCTACCTCAGAGTTGTTAAGAGCTGCGCGGAATACGTTACGTCCGATACGTCCAAATCCATTAATACCAATTTTAGTCATTTGAATTTCCTCCTTGGGGGATTATATTAAAGGGTAAAACCCTTTGTTAACTGTTTTGCTGCACCTTCATCTGTAATTAGAATTGAAGTGTGCCCTTGCTTTATTACAGCCTGTATTGCTTTTGCCTTTGAAGAACCTCCAGCGACTGCAACAACGTGAGATACATTTTGTAAATCCTCTAGTTGCATACCCACTGTTCTTACTTTATGAACAACATTTCCTTCTTCATTAAAGTAGTAACCGAAAGCTTCGCCAACTGCTTCGCTTGCCTGAATCTTTAACCAATCTGCTTCTGAAGTACTTCTGCGACGTGCCATTGTTAACGCATCACCTATTCCATGAATGACGATATTGGAAGATCGAATCAACTCAAGAACTTCTTTCACGGAAGGCTCTGTCACAATAGACGCATATGCTTCGCTACTAACATGGTCTGGAACATACAATAAGCGATAATTACTCATCGTATTTTGCGCCATCTTGGCACAAATGGTATTGGCTTCTAATTCAACACCTTCTCCAATTCCACCACGTGCTGGGACAAATAGCATATGTAAATCTTTGCAATCAAGTTGCATCATGTCCGCAGCAGCAGCTAGCGTAGTTCCTCCAGCCACAGCAACGATATTATTCGCTGTCAGACGGTCTTTTATACAAGTCACACAAGCACGGCCCATCTCCAGTTTGACCCAAGGTGATTCATCACTATCACCAGGGACAACGAAAACTTCATCCAAGTCTAATGTTTCCTTAAGTTGCTTTTCTAAAACCTTTAACCCGGAAATTTCTTTCATAAAGTCTTCCAAAGCAAGAACTAAAGCTGTTCCTTCTTCTGTCAAAGTCATTCCAGAAGAAGCGACGTGAACTAAGTTTTGTTCTTTCAAAACTTGAACTTCACTTCGCAATACTCGTTCTGTCATACCGAGGCTTGCTGATAAGTTTCTTCTTCCAATCGGCTGCATGAGCCTAATGTATTGAAGAATTTGCATTCTCGTTTGCATAACAGGTAGCAGATCAGGTAATAATTTTTTTGTGTTCTGAATCCATGAGCGCATATCTTTTCTCCTCACTACATTGGTTCATTTTTCCTTCGTGGTCACTTTACGTCCCGTAGTGACATTTTGTGTCCCACATAGGTTAAAAAAATAATCCCTGCTACGTGTATTATTGTAACAGGAGATAGAAACTTATTCAACTCTTAACTGCATTCTTTATATAGTTTATTATGACACCTTTGTGAATGTTACCATATTCTACTTGTTTTCCGTCCATTTCTACAACCGGAATCATTAAGTGATATTTTTCTAAAAGGTCATTATCTTCATATATATCTATTTCCTCGATTTGAAAAGAATATTCACATTGTACTTCCTGTAAAACTTGTTTCGCCTTCACGCAAAGGCCACAATCTTTTTTAGTATACAGTACAACTTTCATCTTCTTCACCTATCCGATCGTTTTTCGTAATGACGAAGCTGGGATATGCATTTGTTCTCTATACTTCGCCACTGTTCTTCGAGAAATAACAATTTCATGCTCTTCTTCTAATAATTTTGAAATCTTTTGATCTGAAAGTGGCTTTTTCTTATCCTCTGCCCCAATTAGCGTTTGAATAAATTGTTTTACACGTTTTGTAGAAACTGCTTCATCTTCAGTCGTCGAAACGGCATTGCTAAAGAACGATTTCATCTCAAATAAACCGTGTGGTGTTTGCACATATTTATTTCGCGTCGCACGACTAATTGTTGATTCATGCACACTTAACTCTTCCGCTACCTCTTTTAAAGCGAGAGGTCTTAAATACTCTGGACCTTTCCAGAAGAAATCACGTTGTTTTTCCATAATAATATTCATCACTTGCAGCAGCGTCTGTTTTCTCTGCTTCAAACTGCGCATAATCCACTGCACATGCTGATACTTTTCTGATACGTAAGATGCTACTTCACTTTCACTATTATTAAGAAGCGCACTATATTCAGAATGAATTTCAATTCTTGGCATATTTCTCTCATTCATTTGTAAAACGAGGCGATCGCCATCTTTTTTCACCGCCATATCAGGCACAATATAAAGTGGTTTATCTGAAGAAAACGCAAGACCTGGTTTTGGTTGTAATGACGTTATACAATTTACCGCACTCTGTAATTCCTCATTACTACATTTCAACACTTGAACGAGCTTTCGCCAATCTTTCTTCACAAAATAAGCGAAATGATCTTCTACAACCTCTTCTGCTAATCCATTCCGTCTTTGTAAGCGCTTCAATTGCAAGGTTAAACATTCCTGAATATTACGCGCCCCTACCCCTGCTGGTTCCAGTGATTGGACAAGCTCTACAGATCGGTCGACTACATGAATATGCGCAGAAAGGAGCTCTGCTAACTCTTCATTCGTTTCTTGTAAATATCCATTTCCATCCATGTTCATAATAATGAAAGAAGCTACTTTTCGCTCTTCTTCATCTATTTTATAATACTGTATTTGATTTAATAAATGTTGCTGAATCGTTGTAGAATCCACACTGTAGATCTCCATCTGATTCTCGACTTGTTTGCTGGTACTTTTACTGTTGTTAGAGCTCTTTTTCTTCTCCCTCTCAAAACCACCTAACTCAATAAGGGGATTCTCTAACGATTGCTCATACAAAAACTCCGATAATTCTTGTACATTATACTGGAGCATTGTAATCGCTTGCCTTAACTCTTGTGTCATTGCCAAACGTAAGCTTTGTTCTTGTAAAAGACTTGCCTTCAAACTAATCTCCCCCTTGTTTCTATTGTACAATAAGTTTGGTAAAAGGAGAATGCTATCACAGACACCCATTCCAAAATATTATTAATTTATATGTATTAATGAGATTTACAACTTACAACCTAAATTTGAATAATATTGAAAGAAAATAATAAACTCAATTATTTGTTACCACATACTAATAGTAACCCTTAATTTTATATATAACAACATTAAATTTATCTCTGTTCAATTCCAAAATAAAAAGAGCAGTTTAGGTATAGTGACACTTCACTATGCCTAACTACTCTTTTACGATTCTTAATTAAGAAAGAAACCTCTTATTTAAAGCTAAGGAACTTTGATTCCTAATTACATAGGAATCATAGAGATAATCGTTCGATTCACTAGACGCTCCTTGAATTCCTCTCATCTCTTCCACAGACAACTCAACTATTTTTTTCACGCTTCTCTCGTTATTACTATCCATCATTTTTTGTTTTCTTTTCGAAAAAAATCCCATAATTTATTCCCCCCTGCAATTAATTATTTTTTAACAATTGAATGAATTTAAGGCTCTTACCACTTCTTAATACACCTTTCGGATAGACCTTCGCTGCAAACATAGCAATTAAGCTAATGCTAGCCAGTAATACAACCATAGATGTAATAATTTCTAAACTCCCAACGGATCCATTAGGAATACTTCCTGGATATCAAAACCAATCACTAAATGCATCTGAAATACAAATTAAAAAAGACGATATCACCCAAACTTATAAAGGAACACAACATTTTATTGATTCTCGTGACAAAATTATTTCTGTATACTTTCCCTTCCTACTCGCTTTTATTTGTTTAGGGTTATCTATTTTTCTTTATACAAAGAAGCCTTTGAACCGGGAAACATTCTTTTTGATCACGTTTCTATTCATGACTTCCTCAAGTCTTCTAATCGCAGTTGAATCTGGTAAAGGTGATTTTATCGCTCTCATTATTTTAAGTATTGTATTTCAAGGTACACCTATGTCTCTCATTTTATTGTTGAATGAATTATTCAAGAAAAAGCAACTATACGTTATTTCTGTGAGATTTCTAAAAATCGATATTACAATCGGCATTATTTTACTATTACTCTCTAATTTAACGATGTTCATTCCATTTCCAATAGTTAATACCGATGGATTAGAACTAATTTACCTTTCAATAAATATTATCTTTTGTATATATTTTTTAATCCGTGCCTATATCAAATATCACAGTACAGTACATAAACCATTTTTAAAATTAATGCTCACGATTCATTCCATTGCCTTCTTTCCGTTCGTTACACTCTATGCTCTTCCAGATGCAATATTCAGAACACCGATTCTCTCAGCAGATATTGGCGCTATGTTCCTAATCGCTCTACCAATCGGTTATTTTTATTTAGTAGCGACGAAGCAGATTTTTGATATAGAGTTTGTATTTGATCGTTTACGGTATTACGCATTTCTGTCACTAATTCCAACTCTATTAATTGCAATCATTACGAGCTGGAGCATTTATTACAAAGACAATTTTCTCTCTCGACTACTGCAAAGTTTTATTATTATTTTTCCGTTAAATATTCTATTTCTCATATTAAAAGAAAGATTAGATTTTACATTCCGTAATCACCTCTTTCGGACTAAAACAAACTTATACGTAAACATTGAACAGTTTACCGCACAGCTATCATCTATTATGAAAACAGAAGAGTTAGAGAAAAAATTCACTAATGAAATCGTTTCGATGTTGAAACCTTCTTTTATTCAATTTGTTCAATATGATATGAAAGACAACACATATACACTCTGTAACGGATATGGACAAACGAAAGATTTCACACTTTCTAAAAAGAAAAAATGGAGTATGGCAGCATTACTAATTAATGATTTATTAGAGGATGATGGATGCATTGGCATTTACTTATACTCTACTAAACATATAAAACACTACATCTGGATTGGAAGAAAAGTGAATAATATTAAATATAATACGCATGAAAAATCATGGTTCATCACTGTCACGACATACGTCCGTCTTATTTACGAAAACTTGTATACCATTAATGAAATTATTCATTCTCTAGAGCAGGAGAGTTTAGAATCCAAAACAAATTCTGCAAGCTTATCACGCCTACTCTTTCAAATTTCTGAACAAGAAAGGCGCCGACTCGCTTCAGATTTACACGACTCTGCATTACAAGATCAAATCGTATGGTACCGCAAACTAGATTCTTTACTAAAAAACAAATCCGTTCCACTAGAATTAAAAAATGAACTAAAAAAAATCCATTTCGGTATGCACGATGTAATACAACAAATTCGCGACACATGTAATGAATTGCGTCCATCACTTTTATCAGATGCTGGTTTAATTGGTGCATTAAGAGAATTGCTAGCCCAAACACAATTGCGTGTGCAGTTTCAAATTCAATTTGATCATGAATCAATTCAAGAACATCATTACGATTTTGACAAAATTTTATCTTTATATCGTATCATTCAAGAACTACTAACAAACGCAGATAAACATTCCGAGGCAACCATCGTATCGATTTTTTTATGGGAAGAGAATAACTGTATTTTCCTAGACTACCGAGACAACGGCAAAGGTTTTAATATAGACACTCCCTACTCTCCTAATCAGCATATGGGGCTTTCCGGTATAAAAGGAAGGCTTCAATCAATTGGTGGAGAAATACATATAGTATCCGAAGCTAAAAAAGGACTTCAAATAAACATTACAGTTCCGAGGTGGTAAATAATGATTCGAGTATTAATCGTAGATGATCATCAAATTGTAGGCGAAGGAACAAAGAACATGATTGAATTAGAAGAAGATATGCAAGCAGAATATATTTTAAATGAACAGGAAGCACTTATAAAAAGTGACGCTACACCTTTTGACGTATACCTCTTAGATATGAATATGCCCAATTGTAGTGGTATTGAACTCGCCCAGAAAATATTACATATTCAAACAGATGCAAAAATCATTTTATATACAGGTTTTGAATACGTATCCCAATTCAATTTATTAATAAACTCTGGTATCAGCGGCATTATTAGTAAATCAGCTTCTCAACAAGAGCTATTAATGGCAATTCGTGCAGCTGTAAACGGATATACTTTACTTCCTATTTCGTTATTACGTCAACTACGTACAGATGATATAACGACTCAACAACTTGAAAATAAAACCGCTCTTCTTACACAAAAAGAATTAGAAATCTTAGAATCCGTCTCTAAAGGAAGTAGCAATAAACAAATTGCTGATGAACTGTACATGAGTTCAAGAGCTGTAGAATACAACCTAACAAAAATCTTCAAAAAATTAAAAGTAGGATCACGCTCCGAAGCTTTAACAGAAGCAATGAGACAAGGCATTTTGAAAGTACACATATAAAATGAGACTTCCATCAGTTTGTTTTGTTTAACCCTCAAATAATGAGATAAATAAAAAAGTCCTAACCTACAAAACGTAAGTTAGGACTTTTTGACGCGCCCAGAGGGATTCGAACCCCCGGCAGACGTGGTACCGGAAACCACCGCTCTATCCGACTGAGCTATGGGCGCATGATTATAGAAAACACTTCATTTTCTTCTCATAATAATAGCAATAAAATCCATCTAAATCAATAAAAATATCCCCGTAATACCTTATGCATCTTAGCTAAAAGCATATAAAATCTATTCCACCCCTAAATTTTCCAATCATAAATTCACCCCAACTCACAAATTATAATCTTTGAATTGATATTCCAAAGGGGGCTTCATTCAATGACTGTAATTACAAAATTAAAGCAAACTGTTTCTGGATTAAAAAGTGCACAAGCTAGCTTAGAGGGATTCGCTCTTGATACGGATAACCAACAAGCTAAGCAACTTTTCCAAACAGCTGCGCAGCAAACACAAACGATTATCGATTCTTTAAACCCACGCGTTGAAGAAGTCCAACAAGAAGAACCACAATACTCACAGCAATAACGAATTAGTCTTGCTGTGAAATAGAAAAAGGATGATATGCAGTCATCCTTTTTCTATCACATTACATATTGCAATAGAAATGGAATGATAATTATGCGAAAACTCGGCCTCATAACCGCATTATTTGCACTTCTATTTAGCTCTTTTACCGGATGTGATAATAGTCCTTTAGATAAAAAAGTGAAAGAAGAAGCAAAACGAACGGAGAAAGAAAAAGGTCCAAAGTTAACAAAGACGAGTACGGAATCCTTTAATCAATCTATATCACAAGGAGCGAAGAAAAGAGCTCTCGCTATGGATGAAATTATAAAAAGCACAGCAGTGAATTCAAATTTAGATCTCTACATAGCAGTTACACCTGAGCATCACGAAAGGTTTGGATTAAAACCTCTTCGTAAAAAGCTTCAAAAGCAGCTAAGTGATGAGCATCCTACTTTCGATGTTCGTGTCAGTACAGATAAAAAAATCTTTATGTTACTCGAAAAACTCGAAAGAAAAATTAAGGAAAAAGAAGTATCTAAAGATGAAATTAATAAACAATTAAAATTTATTGGTAAAAAAATGGAGTCTAACACTTAACGCTTTTTAAAAGAAAAGGAAGGATTGCAATGGCTAGTAAAGATAAAAACTTAACCCCTGTACAACAGGAGTATAAAAAATTCGAACAAGAACGCGAACCGAAACGACCTGTCTTAAAAAATTGTATAAAAGCCTTTTTCGTCGGTGGTTTTATTTGCTTTATCGGACAACTCATTTCTACTTTTTACATCACATATTTTGATTTCACTGAACGCTCAGCAGGCAATCCAACAGTCGCAACTCTCATTTTCATCTCCATGTTACTAACTGGATTTGGTATATACGATCGTTTTGGACAGTTTGCCGGAGCAGGTACAGCTGTACCTGTTACTGGATTTGGTAACTCTGTTATTGCCGCATGTATTGAGCATCGAACGGAAGGATTTGTCCTTGGCGTTGGCGGCAATATGTTTAAACTAGCTGGTTCTGTTATTTTATTTGGTGTATTTTCCGCTTTCGTCATCGCACTTATTAAAACTATTCTCGTTCAATGGGGAGGGCTATAAATGTTACAAGGACACCGAACGTGGGTATTTGAAAACAAACCAGTCATTATCTCAACAGGGGTTGTCGGTGGACCATTTGAAGCAAAGGGGAACATCCCAGAAGACTTCGATATCCTTCATGAAGATTTATGGCTCGGACAAGATTCCTATGAAAAAGCACATAAAATTTTATTCGAAGAAGCTTGTAGTCGCGCTACTGAAAAAGCAGAGCTTCGTAAAGATGATATTCAATTCGTACTCGCAGGAGATTTAATTAATCAAATTACTCCAACAAGCTTTGCTTGCCGCACACTGGGCACTCCTTATCTCGGATTATTCGGGGCTTGCTCTACTTCTATGGAAGGTTTAGCACTTGGGGCAAGTATCGTAAATGCAAAAGGTGCAAAATATTTATTAACTGGAGCTTCAAGCCATAATACTGCTGTAGAAAAACAATTCCGCTACCCTACCGAATACGGTGGACAAAAGCCGCCTACTGCACAGTGGACAGTAACCGGAGCAGGAGCCGCTATTTTAAGCGATACTGGCCATGGTCCAAGAGTAACATCTGCAACGATTGGGCGAGTTGTTGATATGGGATTAACGGATCCGTTTAATATGGGAGGCGCAATGGCTCCAGCTGCAGTTGATACAATTGAAGCCCATTTACGTGAACGCCAAATTGATGCCTCTTACTACGATTTAATCGTAACAGGCGATCTCGGACATGTAGGACGCGAAATTGCTTATGACTTACTACATAAACACGGAACGAAAGTAACGAGCGAACAATTTCAAGATTGCGGAATTATCATTTACAGAGAAGGACAACCTGTCATAGCTGGTGCTAGCGGGCCTGGATGTTCCGCAACAGTCGTGTATGGTCATTTATTAAACCGAATGAAAAGAGGAGAGTTCAAAAAAATACTTGTCGTTGCGACAGGCGCTTTACTATCTCCACTTACATTCCAACAAGAAGAAACAATTCCATGTATCGCTCATGCCGTTTCGATTGAATTTGGAGGTGCAACGCAATGATTTTTTTCTGGGCTTTCGTCATTGGCGGACTCATATGTGTAATCGGCCAACTTATGTTTGATGTCGGCAAACTAACACCCGCTCATACAATGGCAACACTCGTTGTTGCTGGAGCTATATTAGATGGATTTAATTTGTATGAGCCATTAATTGATTTCGCTGGAGCCGGGGCAACTGTACCTATTACAAGCTTTGGTAATGCCCTCGTTCATGGCGCAATGGAAGAAGCTGCAAAACATGGCATCGTTGGTGTTATTACCGGCATGTTTAAAGTAACGAGCGCCGGTGTATCAGCAGCTATTATTTTCGGCTTCATTGGAGCATTGTTATTTAAACCGAAAGGATAAGAGGTGTTTATATGACTGTTATCGCTAGCGTAAAAACTTGCCTTGCTAGTGTAAAGGGCGCTCAAGCAAGTTTAAGCTCCCTTTCATTAAATTCACAAGACGAAGAATCAAAACGCGTATTTCATGAATGTATGTTAGAAATGGACAGCGTCATCGCTGATTTAAAGGATAGAATTTCAGTATTAGAACGTGAAGAACCTCAATATAAAGGGTTTTAAGTAGACTGGAGGAAACGACTATGTCTCACCTGCCGGAATGGACACTTGTCATTCTTCGCTCTGTATTCATATTAATTATTTTATTCGCTATTACGAAATGGTTAGGGAAAAGACAAATCTCTCAGCTTTCCTTTTTTGAATACATAGCCGGAATGACGATTGGTGACATCGCTGCCCAAGTATCTACAGGGCTCGATTCAAAATTTTTTCACGGTGTCTTTGCAATACTCATTTTCGCTGTGGTACCTTTTTTAACAGGAATCCTCTCTTTAAAGAACAAAACAGCTCGGGACTTCTTTGAAGGAAAATCTACCGTATTAATAAAAGACGGAAAGATACTCGAAGATAACTTAAAGAAAGAAAAATATACGAGTGACGAATTACTGGAACTTCTCCGTGGAAAAAGTGCGTTCAGCGTAGCTGAAGTCGAATTTGCTGTCTTAGAACCGAGCGGAGAATTAAATGTATTATTAAAGAAAGATTCTCAGCCACTTACAGCAAAAGACATCGGTTTAAAAGTACCGAATGAAAAAGAACCACAAACTGTTATTATGGATGGAAATGTACTAGATGAACCTCTTTCAGCAAGCGGACATAACCGTGCTTGGCTACATTCAGAATTAGAAAAACTCGGTGTTGTTATTGAAAATGTCTTCCTCGGTCAAGTGGATTCATACGGACAACTTACTATCGACATTTACAATGACAAACTCCAAATGCCTTCTCTTCAAAACAAACCTTTATTATTAGCATCTTTAAAAAAATGTCATGCTGATCTTGAACTATTTTCCCTAGAAACAAAGTCGAAATCAGCAAGCGAAATGTATAGTAAAAACGCGAAACAAATCGAAAAAATTTTAAATAAAGTAACCTATCTTTTAAAAGACTAATTATCGAAAGAACGCTTCAGTTAAAAGGCGTTCTTTTCTTTTTTCTCCAGTTTTCATAACGTTTAAATTTATGTAATTCGGTTATGATGTTGAAGATACATAAGCAGGGAATTTCGAAAACATAGCGAATATTTCATGGTACAACTACATATTTTTTTGATTTAAAGTGGTTTCGTTTGACCTTTATTGACCATAATTGTATTATAAGACTAAGAAAGCTTTATAAGGAGGAAATAACAGATGAATTTAATTCCTACAGTAATTGAACAAACAAATCGTGGAGAACGCGCTTACGATATTTACTCTCGACTATTAAAAGACCGCATCATTATGCTTGGTAGTGCAATTGATGACAACGTAGCTAACTCAATCGTTTCCCAGCTTTTATTCTTGGAATCTCAAGATCCAGAAAAAGATATTCACATCTACATCAACAGCCCTGGTGGTTCTATCACAGCGGGTATGGCAATCTATGATACAATGCAGTTTATTAAACCACAAGTATCAACAATCTGTATCGGTATGGCTGCATCTATGGGTGCATTCTTACTTGCAGCAGGTGAAAAAGGAAAACGTTATGCACTTCCAAACAGTGAAGTAATGATTCACCAACCACTTGGTGGAGCACAAGGTCAAGCGACTGAAATCGAAATCGCTGCAAAACGTATCCTATTCTTACGTGAAAAACTAAACCAAATTCTTGCTGACCGCACTGGTCAACCACTTGAAGTACTACAACGCGACACAGACCGCGACAACTTCATGACAGCTGAAAAAGCTTTAGAATACGGTTTAATCGATAAGATCTTTACAAATCGTTAATACTTAAAAGCGAAAGCGGCTCGTTTAGAATCGCAGGGCGATGGAGCCCCTGATTCCGAGGCGCTTTTTGCCTCGAATGAAGGGGCGAAACAACCGGAGATTCTAGCCGCTGGAGCTAGATATAACTAAAAGTGGAAGCGCCCTATAATTGGGCGCTTCTTTTATATATTGTTCCCCGCTCACATACCCCATCCAGTATCCCTCTAAATATATCAACGATTTTTCAATTATATCGAACAAAACTCAAATTATATCAACGATTTTTTTAATATATCAACGGTTCGACACAACATATCGATTTACCGACAATCTCCGACAAGGACAAACCAGCTAAATACCCCTCCCCGCTAATCCGCACAAACAACAAAACAAAAAAACTATCGCATATACGCGATAGCTCTTTATTGTACATATGCAGCTAATGCTTCTAAAGCCTCTTCTGCATCTGAACCTTCTGTTGTAATTGTTATCATGCTTCCAGTTCCAATTGCTAAGCTCATAATCCCCATTATGCTCTTTGCATTTACTGTCTTTCCATCTTTCTCAATAAAGATATCTGCATGAAAGCGATTTGCCTCTTGTACAAACAACGCAGCCGGACGTGCTTGTAAACCGTTTTTTAATGAAACCTGAACTCGTTTTTGAACCACAGCTCCATTTCCCCTTTAACCTCTTATTTTTTTGCTACCGTTTCCCCCGCGCGTAATTTCTCTGCAATTTCATCGATTTTACGCAAACGATGATTAATACCCGATTTACTAATTTTCCCCCCGGATACCATCTCACCTAACTCTTTCAATGTTACATCTTGATAATCTCTTCGTAGTTGCGCAATCTCTTGTAGTTTATCTGGCAATATATCAAGACCAACCGTCTCATCAATATAGCGGATATTTTCAATCTGCCTTAGCGCTGCACCAATTGTTTTATTTAAATTAGCTGTTTCGCAGTTCACTAAACGATTTACGGAATTACGCATATCACGTACGATTCGAATATCTTCAAACCTTAAAAGTGCATTATGAGCACCAATAATATTTAAAAATTCCGTAATTTTCTCCGCTTCTTTCAAATACGTAATGTACCCTTTTCTTCTTTCCAACGTCTTACTATTTAAATCAAATCCGTTCATCAGTTCACATATAGCATCATTATGTTCCTTATATAACGAAAAGATCTCTAAATGATAAGATGATGTTTCTGGGTTATTTACTGAACCACCTGCTAAAAATGCACCGCGTAAATACGATCGTTTACAACACTTCTTCTCAATCAATTCTTGTGATATATTTCGAATAAATGAAAAGTCATCTCGAACGATATGAAGATCGGCTAATATTTCGCGAGACTTTTCAACAAGCCTTACGATATATACATTATTTTTCTTCAATCGCATTTTTTTACGAACAAGTAATTCTACCGTCACATCATATCCTTTTTTCAAAAGCGTATAAATCCTTCTTGCAATTGCCGCATTTTCTGTTTGAATATCGATAGATAGACGACGGTTTGAAAAAGAAAGCGATCCATTCATTCGAAGTAACGCCGATAATTCTGCTTTCTCACAGCATTCTTTCACTTCAAGATTCGTCAGCTCTTTCTTTGTTTCTGATGCAAATGACACAGTCAACACCTCCTTATACGATTATTATGGAACAAAATTCTTGTCCTATATGAATGAGGAGCGCCACCTCAAACGAGGCAACGCACATTTATAACAATGAATATAAAATCGAAGCTAACTTTAACGTATCATGCCTTACAACACGATCATCATACTTCGCTAATCCCTCTTGAATAACATCAATATTATTTTCAGCAAAACGTTCTTCATCCACTACAACTGGTGTAGACATTTCTTCCTCATATAACTTACGTAATTCACAAGGAATCTCACGGTTATTTACAATTGCAGTATTAATAAATGGTTGCCCTAAATGATCGTGTAACGCCTGCACATGATCAAAAGCAGTATATCCCATCGTTTCACCCGCTTGTGTCATAACATTACATACATATACCTTCTTCGCCTTTGCGGCAAGAACAGCGTCCCCAATTTTGTTAACAACTAAGTTGGGTAATATACTCGTATACAAACTTCCTGGGCCGAAAACAAGTAAATCAGCTCGTTTAATCTCAGCCAACGTTTCATGCAATGGCTCTACATCTTCTGGAGTTAAAAAGACACGATTAATCTTCTTTCCGTAATAAGGAATCTTTGATTCACCTGTTACAATTTCCCCATCTTCAAGTTCCGCATGAAGTACCGCACTTTGATTCGCTGCTGGTAATACACGTCCTCTGACATTTAATACTTTACTTGTTTCCGTAATTGCATGGAAAAAGTCTCCTGTAATCGAGGTCATACCTGCCAACAATAGATTTCCTAACGCATGACCTTTCAGTCCGTCTCCTGTTGTGAAACGGTGCTGAAATAAAGCTTCCACCAGTGGCTCTACATCCGATAACGCAACAAGTACGTTACGGATGTCACCTGGAGGTGGAATTTCTAGCTCATCACGTAATCGACCCGAACTGCCACCATCATCAGCGATTGTAACAACTGCTGTAATATCAACAGGATATTGCTTTAATCCTCTTAATAAAACAGAGAGTCCAGTTCCGCCTCCCATGATGACAATTTTAGGCTTTCTCTCTTTTTTCATCCCTTAATGGCCCTTTCTCTTCTCCACATCACGATGAGATACATGAACACTATACTCTGGTTTCAAATGTTTCCCAAGGTATTCTGTAAGCGTAACAGAACGATGCTGTCCACCTGTACATCCAATTGCAATTACAAGTTGACTTTTGCCTTCTCTTTTATAATGAGGCAGCATGAAAGTAATCAGATCCGTCAACTTCTCTAAAAACTTATGTGTCTCATTAAATTTCAGTACATACGAAGAAACTTCTTCATCTAGTCCTGTTAATGGCTTCATATGTGGAATGTAATATGGATTTGGTAAAAAACGAACATCAAATACTAAATCTGCATCAATTGGAATACCGTACTTAAATCCAAATGACATAACATTTACACGAAATGCTTGCTCAGTTTCTGTTGAGAACAAGTGAACAATTTTTTCACGTAATTCTTTCGGTTTTAAATCCGATGTATCAAGCACAATATTTGCACGTGCCTTCATATCTGTTAATAAATTGCGCTCTGCTTCGATTCCCTTTAACGGCAAACCAGTTGGTGCAAGTGGATGCGAACGTCTCGTTTCTTTATAACGAGTTACAAGCGTACTATCTTTCGCATCTAAAAATAAAATATGAGGAATAATCCATGTACGTTCTGATAAATCATCAAGTGCTCCCCATAAATGCTCGAAAAACTCGCGGCCACGTAAATCAATACCAAGTGCCACTTTATTCATTTTCCCTTTTGAATCCGCCATAAGCTCAATAAACTTTGGCAATAACATCGGTGGTAAATTATCTACACAAAAATATCCTAAATCTTCAAAACTTTGTAAAGCTACTGTTTTTCCAGCTCCAGACATCCCTGTAATAATTACCATTTTTATATCATTATTCTCTGTCATCGTATCCTCTCCTTGACGGTTTAACTCGGATCTAATCGATATGAAAGCAACTCAAAATCTGGGGTATATACAAATGTACCGTAGATTATGCCATTTCCTTTAATTAAATAATCAATAATGTGATAATCTCCTGGCGCCATTGCTAAATCATCAATTTTATCAAATGTATGCCAACCAATGATGCCTTCTTCGCTCTCTAGTTTGTTTTCTCCTGCAAAATCTGTCGCTAAAAAGGAGAACATCATCCATTCAGAAACAACTTTATCACCTTCTTGGATGACAAAGGTGAAGACCCCCTTTAACGCTGGGTTTTTCAAATAAATACCTGTTTCTTCGCGATATTCGCGAACAACGGAATCTCTTACAGTCTCACCACGCTCCATTTTCCCGCCTGGTGCAACCCACCAATTTCGGCGAGGTTTTTGGAGTAAGAGTACTTCATTATCTCTAATTAACACACAGTTTGTCACTCTTTGCATGTTTCTTCACCTCAGCTACTTGCAGTAAAATTTCTCACTGCATACTTCTTTCATTATACTATCAAAAACAGTTTGCTACAACGAAGGAGCCAGTCCTCTTTCGCTAAGCATACGCTACTCAACAATTTTAAAAAAGCTTTCCATAACAAGCAATGTAAATGCTTAGACTTTTAATGAATAGCATGAAAAATCCCCTTAACGATTTTTATCGCCAAGGGGATTAAAGCCCTTATTTCTTACCGAAATAAGTAACAATCGCAAATCCTAAAATAAAGGTAATAATTGAACTTATAATTGAAAATCCACCAGTTGGAATACCAGGGAACACAATTACAATCGAACCGATAACTAGTCCAATAATTGCCGCAAATGTCATACTTTTATAACGATCTAATAAAAAACTAATGCCTTTACTACTTACAACAAATCCAACCATAACACCAGCACCGATAACCACGATTAAAGGTAAGTTAAGTGTAGTTAAAGCGTTAATTGCTGTTGGATACACACCAATAATTAATAAAATAAACGATCCACTAATCCCAGGAAGTAGCATAGCCATACTAGCCATCCATCCTGCGAAAAATAAACCAATTGCATTTAAAATTGTTAACGTCGTAATTGGATCTGCTGCCTTATCTGGTTTAAAGAAAGCTGTGATCGCAACAAGAATTGCTGCAACTATTAATAAAACAATGTGCTTACCTTTAAACGACGACTTTGCATCAGCTTCTCTCATTAACATCGGTAATATACTAATAATTAAACCGAGGAAGAAAAATTGAGTCGGTTCATAATGATTTGCAAGTAAATATTTAATAACATGACTTAACGTTAAAAACGCTGCTGCCACACCAGCTGCAAGTGGAATTAAAAACCCTAAATGTTTTTTCCATTCACGACTAAAGAATCCACTAATTGCCGCAAGCAATTGTTCATAAATCCCTAACACAACAGCGATTGTACCGCCGCTCACACCAGGAATTAAATCACTAACGCCCATACAAAATCCACGATATATATTACGCCATTCCATACTGAATAAATTCCTCATTTCTTATAGTGATTTTTTCCGTAAAGTCCAGTATATCAATAAGAAAGCTTATAATCCTTATATTTTTTGACAATACTTTGACATTTTCACACAAAAAAAGAAGAAAGCTCCTGTCGGTAGCTTTCTTCTCACAAGGTATGTTATCCCTTATTTTTCTGATACAGTTTTTAATTCCTCTAATAATTCTTCTACGTAATGTTGTGCACTTTGTGCTGCAATACTACCGTCACCTGTTGCAGTTACAATTTGACGAAGCATTTTTTCACGAACATCACCAGCTGCGAAAATACCAGGAATTTTCGTTTCCATACGTTCGTTCGTTTCAAGGTAACCATTTTCATTTGTAATACCTAGTTCAACAAATGGTTTTGATAATGGTAACATACCGATGTATACGAATACGCCGTCAGTCTTGACTTCTTTCTCTTCTCCACTGTTTACGTCTACAAGTGTTACACTTCCTACTTTACCACTTGCTTCGTTGATTTCTTTTATAGTGTGGTTCCAAATGAAATCTACTTTTTCGTTTTGGAAAGCACGGTCTTGTAAAATTTTCTGTGCACGAAGCGTGTCACGACGGTGAACGATCGTTACTTTTGATGCGAAGCGTGTTAAGAACACACCCTCTTCAACAGCAGAATCTCCACCGCCAATTACGATAAGTTCTTTTCCTTTAAAGAATGCCCCATCACATACTGCACAATATGATACACCACGGCCGCCAAGTTCTGTTTCACCCGGTACACCAATTTTTTTATACTCTGCACCGCTTGCAACGATAATTGCACGTGCTTTATATTCTTTTTTACCAGCAATAATTGTTTTGTATTCTTTACCATCGATGACTTCTTTCACATCACCGTATGCATATTCAGCACCAAATTTCTTCGCATGCTCGAACATTTTATTTGATAAGTCTGGTCCTAAAATAGACTCATAACCTGGGTAGTTTTCTACATCTTCCGTGTTTGCCATTTGGCCACCTGGAATACCACGCTCAAGCATTAATGTGCTTAAATTTGCACGAGATGTATATACTGCAGCTGTCATACCAGCTGGTCCTGCACCAATAATAACGACATCATAAATTTTTTCTTCTGACACACTATTCACTCCTATCCATTCCTACACAATTAAGTTACCCTCATTATACTGTTAGCATCATTTTTTTCCCAATGATTTGCTTATCTTATGTGTGCGTACGCTTAACAGCTTGCACATACTTTCGGACAGTCGCTACAGATACATTATATACATCTCCAAGCTCCGACTGTGTCATTTTATTTCCTTGTTCGCCGCGTACAATGTATTCAATCGCAGCTGACCAGCCGTACACATTTGTAAATATGTCTCCAGATGTATATAAACGTATGAACGTACAAAACCAAAAGTGTAAACACTCTTCAATTAATTCATCATCTTTTTTCGTATAATTGTATAAGGCATCCGCGATTCTCGCGCACTGCTCAAATTGTTGTAAATCAGCTGGAATACTCTTATGACTATTAAGTAAAAAGAAGTACTTTGCAAGTTGCGATACGATGGGAACACCGTTCTTCGCTTGCGTTATATCAAAGAAGAATCCAACCTTCTCCGGCGTTGACAATTCATTCATTAAATATAAAGCTAGCATTTGTTCTTCTAGCGTCGCACTTTGCTGAAATGATTTTCGTAATTCTTCAAATAACACGTTTTGTCCTTCATCTGCTAAATTCAGCGCATTCCACGGTTCTTTTCCCTTTTTATCAGGATGCAATTCCACGACATGTTGCCACATTTTTTCAGCTAGTTGCTGATCTTTCACCATATACGCAGAATATGCAAACCAATAATAAAAACTAACGTCTCCTTCGTATCCTTGACGCTTTAATAGTTTGAACCATTTATATGCATGCTCGAAATAACCAATTGTTGCAAGTGTAGTTCCCAGTTTCAAACGATGTTCAAATGAAATCGGATATACCGAAACTAGCTGTCCCGCTAACGCTTCTACTTGTTTATGCTCTCCAATTGAATATAGAAAAATAAGCGTATTACAAAGCGCATGTATATTACCAGGATTTTTCTCTAAAATCATTTCTGTTAACTTCAGTGCTTTGTCTACATTACCCGATTGAAAATGTGCAATGGCTAAATTATTATGACCTGACCAAAATTCCGGATAATCTTTCGTAACAATTTCTAATGTAGCAATTGCTTCTTCCAATTGTCCATTACGAATATAACGATTCGCTTCTTCCTGCATAACAATTAAATCATCTTCATCTTCAATCTCTTCCGCACCCATTGCTTCTTCTTCCATAATCTCAAGAAGTTCTAATGTATCTTCTACGAATTCCTTCTCTTTTGCAACTTCTAAATAACGATCCGCATATTTCTTCGCCTGTTGAAATAACCCCATATATGCATAATTATTTGCAATAAAATAATAGCACTGTTCAAGTTCTGGATTAGATCTAACTAACTTTAAGAAGATTTGGTTCGACTCTTGATATTCACCAGCCTCAGATAATACTGTTGCTAATTGACATAAAATAAACGGCTCCTTCTCACTTTGTGCCGCTCTTCGAAAATATTTAATTGCATCTTGCAATTTTTGCCCTTTGTAAGCTCTCATCCCTTTTTTATAAAAGAAGTCCGCTAATTGATTAAAAGAGATAACTTGTCCGTTCTCCTTATATATCCTTTGATTTTTCCCCATATATCCTCCAGTTTTTTGTTTTCTTCGCTCACACATTCTTCTATCTATAAGTATAAACGATTCCGTAAAAAACAAAACAGTATATTATACTCAATTATTTCCTTTTTATTCATAAAAAAAGAGGAGAAATGTTACATTTTCACCATGAACCTTCTCTTGCGGTCATTTGCTCTTTCGTATAAATAATACGCATTGGATTTCCACCTACGAAAGCACCGCTCGGTACATCTCTATGAACAAGTGTGCCAGCTGAGACAATCGCACCGTCTCCAATTTTCACACCTGGTAATATTGTTACATTCGCTCCAATCATCACTTCATTTCCAATGACGATTTCCCCAAGTCGATATTCACGAATTAAATATTCATGTGCTAAAAGCGTTGTGTTATAGCCAATAATCGAATTCTCTCCCACAGTTATCTTTTCCGGGAACATAATATCCGGCATTACCATAAGCGCAAATGATGTTTTCTTTCCTACTTTCATCCGTAAAAAAGTGCGGTACAACCAATTCTTCACAGATAAAACTGGCGTGTAACGCGCAATTTGGATAATAATAAAGTTTTTCATTACCTTCCAAAAAGACACTGTTTTATACACATTCCATAATGAATTTTCTCCTGAAACAGGATAGCGCGTTGTCCGTCGCACTTAGCTCGCTCCTCTACTAACTTACTTGGACCTTTATGAACGGTTCATATTAGACAAAATCGGTAGCAAATCGCTCATTTTATCTAGCATAAAGTCCGGCTTGTAAGCTTCTAAATACGCTCTACCTTTCAACGTCCATGAAACCGCAGCTGTTTTCGTCCCCGCATTTTGACCACCGACAATATCATGATGATTATCTCCAACCATCAATGCCTCTTCTGGTTTTGCATCTAATAATTCAAGCGCTTTTTGAAGTGGCTCTGGATGTGGTTTCACATGCTCTACATCATCAATTGTCACGACAACATCAAAAAATTCATCAAGCTTTGACAACTGTAATCCCATCTCAACGGTTTGTCTCGCTTTCGTTGTAACAATACCAACTTTATAACCTTGCTTCTTCAACTCTCGAACTGTTTCATATACAGTTTCATATTCTTCTACTAATTCATCATGATGATCATGGTTAAATTCGCGATAACTTGTAATCATCTCTTCAACCTTACTTTCATCAATCTTACTGAAAGTATCATGCAAAGATGGACCGATAAATGGCAACACATCTTCACGCTTATATTGATTTGGATAATACGTATTTAAAGTATGTAAAAAAGAAGAAATAATAAGTTCGTTTGTATTAATTAAAGTTCCATCTAAATCAAATAACACTGTATTTATTCTCATTGCCTTAGTCCTTTCGCCTTCCTGAATATGAAAGAAGCAGCATCTTATAATAAGATGCTACTTTTCTCTAATTTTCCGAATATCTTTTATCAGCTTGCCCCATTTTTCGTCTCACAATAATGAAAATAATAGAAATAACAACAAGTCCAATTGACATTACTTGTGCAATACGAAGTGGTCCTAGCATTAAACTATCTGTACGTAAGCCTTCTACGAAGAAGCGTCCTACTGAATACCAAATTAAATATGTGAAGAATAATTCCCCGCGGCGTAAATTCACTTTTCTTAATGCAAGTAGTAAAATTACACCTGCAAAATTCCATAATGATTCATATAAAAACGTCGGATGATAGTACACACCCTCAATATACATTTGATTAATAATGAAATCTGGTAAATGAAGACCTTCTAAAAACTGTCTCGTTACTTCATCACCATGCGCCTCTTGGTTCATAAAGTTTCCCCATCGGCCAATTGCTTGTCCTAGTAAAATACTTGGTGCAGCAATATCCGCCAACTTCCAGAATGAAACCCCGCGTCGCTTTGCAAAAAGAATCCCTGTTATAACCGCTCCGATTAAACCACCATGAATCGCCAAGCCACCTTGACGAATATTAATAATTTGACTCGGGTTTTGCGCGTAATATTCCCATTCAAAAATAACATAGTACATTCTCGCAAATAGAATAGCGATCGGTACTGCAATTAATACAAGGTCAACAAATGTATCTTTTGGAATACCTAGCCTTTCTCCCTCGCGAGTTGCTAGCCAAAGACCTAATAGCACACCTGTACCGATAATAATCCCGTACCAATAAACAGGAAACGGCCCAAGTTGGACAGCTACGCGGTCAAGCTGCGGTACAGAACCTAACAGCATATGTATGACCTCCCTCTCCAATGTTTACTCCTGATTCCCTAACTCAATCGCACTCATTAATCGTTCTGAGAACTGCTGTGCTGCATTGACTCCCATACGCTTTAAACGGAAGTTCATCGCTGCTACTTCAATAATAACAGCCAAGTTTCGACCAGGACGAACTGGAAGTGTAATCTTCGTAAGTTCTGTATCAATAATTTTCATCTTCTCTTCATCAAGACCTAAGCGATCATAGTTTTTCTTTTGATCCCAAATTTCAAGATTAATAACAAGTGTAATACGCTTGTAATTTCGCACTGCCCCTGCACCGAATAACGTCATAACGTTAATGATACCTAGACCACGAATTTCTAATAAATGCTCAATTAAATCTGGTGAGCTTCCTACTAATGTGTCTTCATCTTCTTGGCGAATTTCTACACTATCATCCGCAACAAGGCGGTGACCACGCTTCACAAGTTCAAGAGCTGTCTCACTTTTACCAACACCACTTTGACCTGTAATTAAAACACCAACACCGTAAATATCTACTAATACACCATGAACAGCAGTTGTTGGTGCTAGCTTACCTTCTAAATAATTAGTTAAACGACTTGATAATCTCGTTGTCGTTTGAGAAGAACGTAATAAAGGCATGCCTGATTCACGTGATGCTTGTAATAACTCATCTGGTACATCTTGATTACGAGTTATAATAATACATGGCGTCTCCTCGGTACAAAGCGCTTTCATTCTCTCTTGTTTTTGCTCTGTTGTTAACGTATCAAAGAACGTAAGCTCCGTTTTTCCAAGAAGCTGCACGCGATCAGCTGGATAATATGTAAAGAATCCTGCCATTTCAATTCCAGGTCGTGATAAATCACTTGTATCAATCGGACGATGAATTCCTTCCTCACCACTTATTAACTCCAATTGAAATTGTTCAATTAAATCTTTTGTCCTTACTTTTGGCATATGTATAAACCTCCACTCCGCTGCGGGTTCAGTCTCGTTTGATGTAAAATTCCATTCTACCGGATATTGTACCATTTTTTTCTGGAAACAAGAAATACGGTTTCTAATAAATAGAAAAAAACATTTCATACGAATAATGAAATGTTTTTCTTTTTGTCATTTTCTCTTTTTTTCATATAGAGGTTCCACAATTGCCTTCTCAATAATCATATTAAAAATTGAAATACAAATTGCCGCAACAATCGCTACACCAAATCCTGATATATTAAAAGCATCTCCTAATAATGAATCTGCTATTTTTAACGTAATCGCATTAATAACAATTAAGAAGAAGCCGAAAGTTACAACAGTAATTGGTAGCGTAATTAAAATTAAAAACGGCTTTACGAACACATTTAAAACCGCCAATATAATACTCGCAATAATTGCAGTTTGTATATTTGCTACGTAAAATGCATCTGGTGCAATCCCTTTTAAAAGCCCCGATACAGCGATTAACACAACGCTATTTACAAGAAGTGATACAATCCATCTCATTTCGTTACACATCCTTTTAAACATATATATTTCATCATACGCTAATAGATAATAAACGCAAGTATGATACAAACACTTATATCAACTTATTCTATCTTTCATGCTTGTATACCTACTAACACTTCCTCGCAAAATAAGGACCACACCACCTATGTTCATGAGTTTTTACAAAGGCCCAAGTGAAATCTTTATCTACGATATAGATATCACCTTTATACGCATCTTCTGTCTCACACAATATATCATCCATATGTAACAAACTCGCATCCTTTATTAACAGTACCTCATCACAGTGTTGGTAGAAAATGTAGCAATCCTTTTTCACTTCATTATGAAACGCGTTTTCCGCTTCTTTACCCTCTAAACACTTCTTTTTCTCATAACTAAATATGTGCCATAGATAACCACATGCATACCTATCTCCATGAAGAAAAATATCTTCTTTTTCTTTATCACTTAAATGATTTGCAAAGTGATCCTCCCAGCGCTTTCGAAAATATACACCCCAACTTTGAAATTCTCTTACCTTCATATTTTTCTTTCTTAACACCTCTAAAAACTCCATCTTCTCCCCCTATACAATAAAAACCGAGCGTCATTTCCACTCGGTTTTCATCAATAAACTTATTGCGATAACTCTACTTCTTTTATTTTCTCTTTCATTCTTGCTTTATCACGATTTAAAATCTCTTTTAAATACTTACCAGTGTACGAGCGCTCTTCTTTTACTACTTGCTCTGGCGTTCCCGAAGCGACGATTTGTCCACCTTTGTCCCCGCCTTCTGGTCCAAGATCAACAATATAATCAGCTGTTTTAATCACATCTAAATTATGTTCAATTACAAGTACCGTCTCACCACTCTCAACAAGACGTTGCAGCACTTCTAGAAGACGTGCAATATCATGCGCATGCAACCCAGTCGTTGGCTCATCTAAAATATATAACGTACGACCTGTAGAACGACGGTGTAATTCAGAAGCTAATTTCACACGCTGTGCTTCCCCACCAGATAATGTTGTTGCTGGTTGACCTAATTTCATATAACCAAGCCCAACATCTACAAGCGTTTGAAGTTTACGCTTAATTTTAGGAATATTGGCGAAGAATTCTACTCCATCTTCAATTGTCATCCCTAACACTTCAGAAATATTCTTATCTTTATATTTCACTTCTAACGTTTCACGATTATATCGTTTACCGTGACAAACTTCACACGGAACATACACATCTGGTAAGAAATGCATTTCGATTTTAATAATTCCATCACCACGGCACGCTTCACAACGGCCACCTTTTACGTTAAAGCTGAAACGTCCTTTTTGATATCCGCGCACTTTAGCTTCGTTCGTTTGTGCAAACACATCACGAATATCATCGAATACACCTGTGTACGTCGCTGGATTAGAACGTGGTGTACGACCAATTGGCGATTGATCAATATCAATTACTTTATCTAAATGTTCAAGACCTTTAATCTCTTTATGAGTACCTGGCTTCGCTTTCGCTTTATATAACTTTTGCGCTAACGATTTATATAGTACTTCATTAATCATCGTACTTTTACCTGATCCAGATACACCTGTTACCGCTACAAACGTACCGAGTGGGAATGACATTTTTGCATTCTTTAAGTTATTCTCTTTTGCGCCGACAATCTCCACTTTACGTCCGTCACCTTTACGTCTTTCAAGTGGAACTGGAATAAACTCTTTACCGCTTAAATATTTTCCTGTTAACGAATTATCATCTTGCATCACTTCAGCTGGTGTCCCTGCCGATACAACTTGCCCACCGTGAATACCTGCACCTGGTCCGATATCAAGTAAATAATCAGCAGCCATCATCGTATCTTCATCATGCTCAACAACGATTAATGTATTACCTAAATCGCGCATTTCTTGCAATGTACGAATAAGACGATCGTTATCGCGCTGGTGTAAACCAATTGAAGGCTCATCAAGAATATAAAGTACGCCAGTTAGACGAGAACCAATTTGCGTCGCTAAGCGAATACGCTGCGCCTCACCACCTGATAACGTACCAGCCGCACGACTTAGCGTTAAATAATCTAAACCAACGTTCACTAAGAATCCAACGCGCTCCTGAATTTCTCTTAAAATTAAATGAGCTATTTTTTGTTGCTTCTCCGTTAGCTCTACATTCGAGAAAAATTCTTGTACTTCTTGAACTGAATACTTCGTTACGTCAGCAATCGTTTTATCACCAACAAAAACAGCTAAGCTTTCAGGCTTTAAGCGGCCGCCTTTACACTTCGGACAAGCTTGTTCTGCCATATACTTTTCCATTTGCTCACGAATGTAATCAGAACTCGTTTCACGATAACGACGTTCAATGTTTGGAATAACACCTTCAAATAAAATCTCATTTTCCTTTACTTGACCGAATTCATTTACATAGCGGAAATAAACCTTCTCTTCCCCGCTTCCGTACAACACTTTATCAAATAAATCTTTCGGTATATCTTTCACAGGCATATCCATATCAACGCCGTAGTGATTACATACAGATTGTAAAAGTTGTGGATAGTATTGTGAACTTGTCGGCTCCCAAGGTGCAATCGCATGTTCATTTAATGATAAATCCCAGTTCGGGATAACAAGCTCTAAATCTACCTCTAGCTTTGAACCAAGTCCATCACAAGAAGGACATGCTCCAAACGGACTGTTGAATGAGAACATACGCGGCTCTAATTCTCCGATTGAAAAACCACAATGCGGACAAGCATGATGTTCACTAAATAGAAGTTCCTCTTCTCCCATTACATCGATTAACACTCGGCCTCCGCCAAGCTTTAATGCACTTTCAAGTGAATCAGCAAGACGGCTTGCGATTCCTTCTTTTACAACAATACGGTCAATTACAACTTCAATAGAATGCTTCTTATTTTTATCTAACGTAATCTCTTCAGACACATCAAGCATTTCACCATCAACACGTACACGAACATATCCTTGCTTCTTAATATCTTCAAGTACTTTCACATGTGCACCTTTACGCCCAGAAACGATAGGAGCTAACACTTGTAATTTCGTACGTTCAGGATATTCAAGAACACGGTCTACCATCTGCTCTACTGTTTGTGATGTAATTTCAATCCCATGATTTGGACAAATTGGCGTACCAATTCGCGCAAATAATAAACGTAAATAATCATAAATCTCCGTTACCGTTCCGACAGTTGAACGTGGATTACGACTCGTCGTTTTTTGATCGATTGAAATCGCTGGTGACAATCCTTCAATCGTATCTACATCCGGCTTATCCATTTGTCCTAAAAACTGGCGCGCATACGCAGATAACGATTCTACGTATCTGCGCTGCCCTTCTGCATAAATCGTATCAAATGCTAATGATGATTTCCCCGAACCAGACAATCCCGTTACAACGACAAGCTGATTTCTCGGAATGGTTACATCAATATTTTTTAAGTTATGTGCTCTAGCACCTTTTACAACGATAAAATCCTTGCTCTTACTCACTCTTTTCACCCTTCCGCTTTTAATTCTAATAGTAAATCTCTTAGTTCAGCTGCACGCTCGAAGTCTAACGCTTTTGCTGCTTCTTTCATCTCTGCTTCCATCTTCGCAATTGTCTTTTCACGCTCTTTTTTCGTCATTTTCTTAGCAGGAGTTGCTTCGTATGTTTCTGTCTCTTCAGCAGTTGTCGTTGCACGGATTACATCACGTACGCCTTTTTGAATCGTTTTCGGCGTAATACCATGCTCTTTATTGTAGGCTTCTTGTATAGTACGACGACGCTGCGTTTCTTCAATTGCAATTCCCATGGATCTTGTTATACGATCTGCGTACATAATAACGCGGCCGTTTTCATTACGCGCGGCACGACCAATTGTTTGAATTAATGAGCGCTCTGAACGTAAGAACCCTTCCTTATCAGCATCTAAAATCGCTACAAGTGATACTTCTGGAATATCTAATCCTTCTCGTAATAAGTTAATACCGACCAGTACATCAAACTTACCGAGGCGAAGATCGCGGATAATTTCAATACGTTCTAACGTTTTAATTTCAGAGTGAAGATAGTTCACTTTAATTCCTACATCTTTTAAGTAGTCCGTTAAATCCTCTGACATTTTCTTCGTTAAAGTCGTAATTAATACACGTTCATTTTTTGCAATACGATCTTGAATCTCTCCTAATAAATCGTCAATTTGCCCTTCAATAGGTCGTATATCGATTGGTGGATCTAAAAGCCCTGTTGGACGAATAATTTGTTCTATTACTTCTGGTGACTGCTCTAACTCGTACGGTCCTGGAGTCGCCGAAACGTAAATAACTTGATTTGTTTTCTCCTCAAACTCATCAAACATGAGCGGTCTATTATCTAAAGCTGATGGCAGACGGAATCCATGATCCACAAGTACTTGCTTACGTGCTTGGTCCCCGTTATACATCGCTCTTACTTGTGGCACTGATACGTGCGACTCATCCATAACAATTAAGAAATCTTCCGGGAAATAGTCCAATAACGTATACGGTGTTGCACCCGCTGGACGAAGTGTTAAATGACGGGAATAGTTTTCAATACCTGAACAAAAGCCCATCTCGCGCATCATTTCTAAATCATAACGTGTACGTTGCTCTATACGCTGTGCTTCTAGCAACTTACCGTTATCATTTAATTCCTTTAAACGCTCTTCTAATTCTTTTTCGATATTTTCAATAGCGACCTTCATTTTCTCTTCACGTGTAACGAAGTGAGATGCTGGGAAGATTGCTACATGATCACGTTCTGCCAATACTTCACCTGTTAACGCATTTACTTCACGAATACGATCAATTTCATCGCCGAAAAATTCAATCCGAATACAATGCTCATCAAGTGATGCTGGGAAGATTTCAACTACATCTCCGCGCACACGGAATGTACCACGCTTGAAATCAATATCATTACGTCCATACTGTACATCAACAAGTTCACGAAGCAATTGATTGCGGTCCTTCTCCATACCAACTCGAAGTGACACAACTAACTCGCGGTATTCTTCAGGAGAACCTAAACCATATATACACGATACACTCGCAACGATAATTACATCGTCCCGTTCAAATAATGCAGACGTTGCCGAGTGACGCAATTTATCAATTTCATCATTAATCTGCGCGTCCTTTTCAATAAACGTATCTGTTTGTGGTACATACGCTTCTGGCTGATAATAATCGTAGTAACTAACAAAATATTCAACTGCATTATTCGGGAAAAAGTCTTTTAGCTCACTATATAACTGTCCTGCTAATGTTTTATTGTGAGCCATGACAAGTGTTGGCTTTTGCACTTCTTTAATGACATTTGAAATCGTAAATGTCTTACCCGTTCCTGTCGCTCCAAGCAACACTTGCTTTTTCTTTCCACTATTAATTCCCTCTACAAGCTTCTCTATAGCTACCGGCTGATCACCTTGCGGGGAATACGCTGATATAATTTCAAATTGATGTTCCAAGTATAATCCGACCTCCTCATAAAAATCTGTATTATTATTTTACCACGAATGCCTATAAAAAACCTAAAAAAACGAACAGATATTCGGTAAAGTTTTCGACAATATACACATAGAAAAAGGAAGGAGTAAATACTTCCTTCCTCTACTAATTCTATTTTTGAGGTACATATACTAAGTCATATCCATTGCGCCCAGCTTCATTCATACAATCTATTAACCGATAAGTACTTTCTAATTCACGCTGCTCTTTAACAATCCTTTTACAGCTATCTTTATGTAACCCTTTATGGTCACCAGCAAACTTGTCTTGTCTACTATCTAACACATAAAGTATATCTTTCCCGCTATGCTCTAACGTTTGAAAAACCGGGTCACCTTCAAGGGTATACTGTACAATTCTTATTTTATCAACTTCCCTTTGTTCGACATTCAAAACGAAATTTTCAAATTTATCTAGATTGGAAATCCTGGTTCCCTTTACAATGACATCGTTCTTCTTATCAATTGTAGTGTTAGATGGTGAGCATGCTACTAAACTAAAGAGAAATAGACATATAAAGCTGGTTCTTTTTTCTATTGTCATCCTCTCCTATAAAAATTATTTGTATACCCAAAAGCTACTTTCAACTATGAAAGTAGCTTTTCTTTTCCTTTCTCCTTCTTCGGAAAAACCACATATGAAAATGAAATCGCTGTATCAACTAAAAATATAATTGCCCACACTTGGCTCACGCGACTTGCAGCTTTATTTAAAACGATTCCCGATTCTAACCAATTACCCCATTGTTCAAATGGAATAAATCCATACGCGAAGAAAAAGAATATGTGCACACCAACGAATAAAACAAGATGTAATACCCAATTTTTTATTTCCTGCTTTGCATAGGCCATACCTGTTAATTCTACCTGTTCTTCAATAATAGGCGCCGTTTCATTACGCCATTTCGCAACTAGCTTTTGCGCAAATATATCAAGCTTCTTCAAATCCTTTTTCCCGTAGAAAACTGCATACAGTAAAATAATTACAGTAATGATTTGAAAATTAGAGAACTTTCCTGTTTGATAATAGTCCACTGCCCCTAATGTTAAAATAAACACTTCATTTACGAGGAGTACAATCCCCATAATAAAGCTCGCCTTCTTCAAACGGAATCCGTAACGGAGTAAAAAGAAACCGATAGCCGATAACCAAAATACAATCTCTGCTCCAATTAAAAAATACCAACGATATTCTGCGAGTATGCTCATTTATCCTTCTCCCTTTCATCATAAATACGAAAAGCTTCATCCATATATAATAAAAACTCTTCTTCAATTGGATACATGCTCATTTTCTGTGAATCTTCCTTTGATTTTCTAACCTCCCATAACTTATCTAAAAACGCTTCGTCACCATTAGCCATTTCTAAACACTTCTGCATTAATCTCTTCATTACCCTTTGTACCTCATCATTAGCGGCTTCTTTACCCTCTTTCATAAAAATACGTAATTGCTTTAATAAATCTACCCATTCTAAAACATTCGGATCTTCCTCACTCATATTTGGCAAATTATGAAGCAACTTTTGTTCTTCCTTTGAAAATACTTCATTTTGAAATATTTCACGTATACGAGGAGACTGTTTTGAAAGCTGAATAAGTTCAAACATAACTTTCCAATCAAGTTCTCCCTCTACATCTACCGAATAAACAACCGCTTGTAAAACACGCTCCATTCGATTGAACTTCTTTTGCTCTTCTTGTACAAATCGAAGTTGGTTTTCAAGTGATTTTTTCAAATCCAGCTCACCTTTTACTAACATATTCGCAACTTCTTTTAATGAAAATCCCATTTCTTTTAAAAATAAAATTTGTTGCAAACGAATAACGTCAGCTTCACTATATAACCGATGCCCACCCTCTGTTTTTCCGCTCGGCTTTAATAAATCTATTTGATCATAATAACGTAGTGTACGTACTGTAACCCCTGTTTCTCTCGTCAATTCTTGTATTGAAATCACTACCATCACCTCTTCCCTTTCATTATAAAAGATGACGTTACGTAACTTTCAAGCGTTTTGTAAAAAAAATACAAAAAGCTGTTTATACAAAGTGTATAAACAGCTTTTATGGAAATAACCCCTTTTGTATGGCGCGCCCACAAAATAAAATAAGTGCTCCAACAACAACACTCGTTGCCGTTTTATGATAATGGGCTAATAATAATAAATAATACGATAAACCTACAGTACCAATCATAATACAAATACTCGGCACTGGATTACGAGAAAAGTTTTGCATTCCCCAAAGAAGCGAAAATATAGCTGTAGCGACACATAACACCGGTAATCCCATCCCAGTTCCCCTTTTTCTATCTATTATTCTTTGTTGCTAACACGCTCGTTGATGCCGTACTAATTAATAAACCAAAACCAATCCTTATATATTTAAACGTTTAATCTAATTGAAATCTCTCAAGCTTATCATTTATTTTCTTTCCCCTTACTCCAGCGTAAATATTTCCTCCACCTTCAATCCAAAATATTTGGCGATTTTTAAGGATAGCTCTAGACTCGGGTTATAATGATGGTTTTCAATCGCCACAATTGTCTGCCGCGTCACCTGCATCGCCTTTGCCATTTCAACTTGCGTTATATGATTTTGCTTTCTTAACTCTTTTATTTTATTTTTCACACCCATAGGATCCACCTTCAAAAGTAAAGATATCTTTACTTAAATTATAAATATTTTCCAGTTATAATTAAAGATATCTTTACAAATTTTAGAAAAACATTTCACTGCATATCTTCTCTAACAAAGTACAAGAGTAATTCAATTTATATCAGCGCAACTTAAAATATATCGGCGATTTTGCAAATATATCAGCGCAACTCCATTTATATCGGCGATTTCCCAAATATATCGACATCAGTAGCACCATAAGCATAAGAAAGAAGCTGCCCCAAAATATCTTTTGGAACAGCTTCTTCGTCCTACTTATATAAATCCTAATCCCCATACAAGAACGTATCCAAGAACCGATAAGCAAACCGAGCCAATCAGCCCTGCCACGAATGCTTTACTTCCTAATTTACGGAAAGTTTTAAACTCTACATTTAAACCGAGCCCTGCCATCGCCATTGCGATTAGCATATAAGCAATGACAACAATGTATCCCGCAACAACTTCTGGAATAATCCCAAGCGAATGCACTGCACTCATTGCTAAAAACCCGAAGATGAACCAAGGAATTGGAAGGTCGCGCCATGATCTTTTTTCCTCGCTACCTTCACTCTTACCAAACCATAATCCGATTAAAATCGCTACTGGTACAAGCATTGCAACGCGCGTTAGTTTCACGATAACTGCGATATCTACAGCCGTGCTTCCTCCTGGCGCCGCAGCCGCAATTACGTGAGCAATTTCATGCAGTGTCGCCCCTGAGAACACTCCATATCCGTATGGAGATAGGCCAAGCACTGGATATAATAACGTATAAATAAGCGTAAATATTGTACCTAAAATTGCAATAATCGCCGCTCCAACTGCTGTTTCGTCATCTTTTGCTTTCACTTGCGGTGCAATTGCCACGACCGCGGCCGCGCCGCAAATTGCCGTACCGCATGCTGTTAAAATCCCAAGTTTCTTTTCTACTTTAAATACTTTCGTTAGTCCGTATACAACAAAAATAGTAAATGTAATAACAACCGCCGCGATGACCAATACTTTCGGCCCCGCCTTCGCAATATCAACAAGATTTAATCGCATTCCAAGTAAGATGATCCCAAAGCGCAGTAACTTCTTACTCGCAAAGTTCGTTCCTGTAATCGCATCATGAGGAACTCCAATTGCAGCGCGCCAAACCATCCCAATTAGAATAGCAATTACTAATTGTCCCATAATATTTAAAAATGGAAGCTCTGCTAAATATTTCGCGGCAATTGCGATTAATAATGTAATCCCAATTCCTTGCGAAAATCCAAAACGCTTCTTCTTTTGTATAACAAGTGTTTGTTCCATTTTGAACCACTCCAATAATCGTATTGGAACATGCATGTTCTTTCTACTTACATTATAAGAGAGTTTCTATAATAAGTTTAATACCAATACCAAATCTCTATCATCAGAAATACTTATGATAAGATGATAGAAAAAGAAAGGAGCCCATTATATGAACGTAGACATTTTAAAAATTTTTGTTACTGTCGTTGAACAGAAACACTTCTCTCGTGCAGCGGAATTATTAAATCTTTCACAGCCTGGCGTAAGTATGCATATACGCAACTTAGAAAACGAATTTGGAACTACACTCATTCAGCGATCTCCGAAACATGTCCAAGTCACGGAAGCTGGAAATATATTATATATACATGCAAAGCAAATGCTCTCTCTTTACGAAGATGCTAAGCAAGAGATTAATGAACTACATAACGTTGTAACAGGAACACTTCGCATCGGTGCTAGTTTTACAATTGGCGAATACTTACTTCCAAAAATACTCGCTAACTATGCGAATGAAAATCCACGCGTCGAAGTGCATACCTTTATCTCAAATACAGAAGAAGTTTTGCAAAGTCTTCGCTCTAATCAAATTGATATCGGCTTAGTGGAAGGGCAAGTCGTATACGCTGATGTTAACGTTGAAACATTTATGCAAGATGAAATGAAGCTCGTCGTTCCGCCAAATCATCCATTGCTCCGCACAAAGGAAATAAATGAAAGCACACTCCAAGACCAAGTATGGGTATTAAGAGAAAGTGGTTCTGGTACACGTGCTTATAGCGATCGATTTATTCATCAACACCATTTAAAAATGAAGCGATTCTTTACATTTAGCAGTATTCAAAGTGTGAAGGAAGCCGTCGCCGCCGGTCTTGGCATCGCTATACTTTCTGATTGGACTGTACGGAAAGAGCTACTAGCAAAAGAACTATTCCACGTCGAAGTTCCAAATGAACAACTAATCCGTCCGTTCTCTATCGTTCGCGGCAAATATTTCATTCCATCTAAAGCCATTCAAGTGTTCTTAAATTATGTAAATTCTTTTGCGAAAAAACAGAGTTGACCTTCACATTAGTGTGAAGGTTTACAATACATGTAAAAGGAGTGAAACACATTGCGAATTGGAGAATTATCAAAAGAAACTGGCGTTAGTGAAAGATCACTAAGACATTACGAAGAAAAGGGATTACTCCCTTCTAAGCGCCTCGCAAATGGCTACCGTGATTTTGATGAAAGTGCCGTCGAAAAAGTGGAGCTTATTCAAATGTACTTACAAATTGGCTTAAATTTAGAAGAGACAGCAAGGATGCTGCGCTGCCTTGAAATTGAACCGCACCTGTACGACAATCCGTGCAGCAGTATCCTTACGCTTTACGAAGATAAACTCAATGAAGTAACAAAGCAAATCACATTACTTTCCAACATCCAAACGAATTTGCAAAAACACGTTTCACTCCTAAAACAAGCAAAAGAAAAGGGATGATTACATGTTTGTTATACATGGCAGTTCAAGACAAAACGGAAATACGGAAGCTTTAACACATATGATGATTGATGGAATTGAAACAGAACAAATTTATTTACGTGATCACACAGTCTATCCTATTACAGATAAGCGTCATGATGCAGAAGGATTCCAACCTGTAAATGATGACTACGAGCAGTTAACCAAACGCATGTTAGAGCACGACACAATTATCTTTGCTACACCATTATATTGGTACGGAATGAGTGGACATATGAAAAACTTTGTTGATCGCTGGTCACAAAGCTTGCGCGATACATCTCTTCATTTCAAAGAGAAAATGAAAGATAAAAAGATGTATGTTGTCATCGTTGGCGGAGACAATCCAAAACTGAAGGCATTGCCGCTTATTGCTCAGTTTCAATACATCTTCGATTTTGTTGGTTCATCATTTGAAGGATATATCATTGGGGATGCGAATGGATTAGATGAAATCAAAAACGATGCTGAGGCGCTGGCAAAAGCACAAATTTATAATAGCGAATTCAAAAATAGCAAATAGAAATAAGTTTGACAAACTATTTAGACTTAGCAACGCAAGAAGAATTAGAAACCATGTTACAAGAATATCCTGGCACAATACTTTTCATTAGCCATGACCGTGCCTTTATTCGCTCTGTTGCAGACCATATTCTACAAGTAGATGAGAGTGAACCAAGAGTATTCCACGGTAATTACGAGCAATACACAAAAAGAACAACCGGGAATTCTGTAAACGTTACTGAACAAGAATTATTAAGGTTACAAACAAAATTAACTGAAGTCATCAGCCGGATTTCTATACCCAATCATCACGATGACATCACATCTCTCAACCAAGAATACGAAACATTATTAGTTCAAATACGGAAATGTAAAGAAGCGCTCTAATGTCTTCCCTATATATCGACGGGACCTTCCGCATTTCCCAAGAAATATTGAAACTTCGACATATAAAGTAAAAAGCCATGCATCAGCACGGCTTTTTACTTTATCCCGCATTAACGGGCAGTAAGACTCCCACCTCAAAATTCGGTTAAGACAAAGAAGATAGATGGGAGACCAACTGCCCGTAAATGCCCGATTGGTTCAACTAATAATCAGTGGGGAACAAAAACTCCCACTGATTAAAGTTTCACTTTATATACGAACAGCAGTCCCGCTCACAGCAACCATTAGCATCCCTTCGCGAACTACTTCGTAGTCCACGTCAATACCAACAATGGCATTCGCATTTTTTTGTCTTGCGAAAGTTTTCATCTCTTCCATTGCAATGTCGCGCGCTTCTTTTAATTTACTTTCATAAGCACCCGCACGACCGCCGACAACGTCACGGACAGAAGCGAAGAGGTCACGAACGATATTCGCGCCCATAATCGCTTCTCCATTGACGATATCGATATACTCAATAATTTCTTTTCCTTGAATTGTAGACGTTGTTGTTACAATCATACTTTATAGCCTCCCATATGAGATTTTTACCTACTTATGGTGCACTAATTCAGTACAAATTATATTTACGAACTAAACTGAGCTTCGTATAACCTACTGTATCCTCCGCCACGCTCAATTAATTCATCATGTGAACCTTGTTCTGCAATACCGTCTTTATTTACAACGACGATTCGATCTGCATTTTTAATCGTTGCAAGTCTGTGAGCGATAACTAACGTTGTACGACCAGCTGCTAATTCAGCAAGTGATTTTTGAATTGCAAGTTCCGTCTCAGTATCTAGTGCGGAAGTAGCTTCATCTAGTATTAAAATTGGCGGGTTTTTCAAGAACATACGAGCAATTGCTAGACGCTGCTTCTGTCCACCAGAAAGTTTTACACCACGCTCACCGATAACAGTATCTAAACCGTCTGGTTGTGAGTAAATTAAGTCTTCTAACTGCGCACGTTTTACTGCCTGCCAAATTTCAGCTTCTGACGCCTTTAAGTTCCCGTAAGCAATATTTTCACGAATTGTTCCTGAGAATAAGAACACATCTTGCTGCACAATTCCAATTTGCTTACGAAGTGAAGATAATGTCATATCTTTCGTATCAATACCATCAATTTGAATTGATCCAGATGATTGCTCATAAAAACGTGGTAATAGGCTACATAACGTCGTTTTCCCTGCTCCTGATGGTCCAACGAACGCAACCGTTTCACCTGCATGTATGTTCAAACTAATATCATTTAAAATCGGTTCTTTATTTTCATATCCGAACGTAATGTTGTTATATTGAATATCACCATGTACCTGTTTAACTTCCATTGCATCTTTAGAGTCTACAATGTCAGGCTCTGTTTCAAGAAGCTCTACATACCTTTTAAAACCAGCGATTCCTTTCGGATAGCTTTCGATTACCGCGTTAATTTTTTCAATTGGACGGAAGAAAATATTCGTTAATAGAACGAATCCGATAAATCCACCGTATGTTAATTCTCCTTGCAGAACAAACCATGTACCGCATATTAATACGAAGAGCGTTACGAGACGCATGAGCATATAACTAATCGATGAATTTAAAGCCATAATTTTATACGCCATTAATTTCGTTGTACGGAAACGAGCGTTGTTCACAGCGAATTGCTCTTTCTCAAACTTTTCATTTCCGAATGCTTGTACAACGCGAATACCACCAACGTTGTTCTCAATACATGCATTGAAATCAGCAACGTCTGAGAATAAACGTCTAAATGTACCTGTCATTTTTTTATTGAAGTAAAGTGCTAACCATAATAGGAATGGAATGACGAAGAACGTTAATAACGCTAACTTCCAGTTGATCATCATCATAAATGAGAATGCCCCAACTAAAGTCATTACGGCGATAAATAAATCTTCTGGTCCATGGTGAGCAATTTCCCCAATTTCCATTAAATCGTTTGTAAGGCGCGAAATTAAATGACCTGTTTTATTATTATCAAAAAATCTGAATGATAGCTTTTGAATATGATCAAATAATTTCTGCCTCATATCTGTTTCAATATTAACACCAAGCATATGTCCCCAATATGTAACGACATATTGTAAGCCTGCATTTAACATATAAACTGCGAGTAAACCGAAACAAGCCCATAAAATAAGCGTCCAGTTTTGCCCTGGCAATAACTTATCAATAAATTGATTTACGATAAGCGGGAAGCCGAGTTCTAATAATCCTGCGACAACCGCACAAGAAAAGTCGAGTATAAATAAACCTTTATACGGTTTATAGTACGAGAAAAATTTACGCAGCATATCTTACCTCCATTTTCCAAAATTAAAAAGACTCCCTAAATGATAACCATTATCAAATAATTATTCAAGTTATCCGTCTATGAAACTGAAAATAAGCTTTGCGATAGCTGTCGTTTTTGGCCGGAAAGTCGATATATTCGAATAATCGCCGATATATTTCGAGTTACGCTGATATATTTGCAAAATCGCCGATATAAATTTCATTTACTAACTACCCTCCCCCAAAAAAACAAAAAAAGGTACCACCACAAGGTGATACCATTCCTTCTATTACATCGCTTCTGAATCCCACTCATGCTCCTGTTCAACGAATACAATACCTAATTCGTGATGTCCACCAGCATATAATGCAGTTTGTGCAAGACGAAGCTCACCATTTGTATCTAATACTTCTAATTTACAAAATGCTCCTGTCGTCTTCGTTTGAAGCGCATCATAAAATTCCTCGGCGCTTTTTGGAATGACTCCATTTACTTTCGTAATAATTTCTCCAGGCAGTAATTTCAGCTCTGCTCCAATTGTATTTGGAATTGTATCTAGTACAATGAGCCCATCATTGCGTGCAGCAAAATACGCTGGTCTTGTTTCATCGGCAATTTTCTCTTGCATCGAAATTGTGAAACGCCCAAGCATCGCGACTCCCATCGCGATAATTGCAAGTACGTGCCACCAGTAACTTGCGATTCCTAAAACGAGCACAAGTCCTGCTAATCCATAAACACGTCTTCCTGTAAATAATAAAGCTTCCGTCGGCTCATAACTTTTAATCTTTCTCATAAATCCAATTAAAAATGGAACGAGGAATAGAGAATATGTATTTGAACCTATTGAAACGACAGGCCACCATGAAATAAACTGCGTTACCGCATCACCCGGTACAAGAATAAAAATAGGAACGATCCATAAACGCTTTGATTCGTGTAAACCAATCTTTAATCCACGCTTCCCCTTCCTAATCTTCGGTGTAGAGTATCCTACCGCGTTTTTAGAAATCAATAAGCCTTCTACAATAAGCATAACGCCTAGCAAAATAGCAAGGGATACGATGGTATTCTCTTCACCTTCTCGAAGCTGTAAGAAGGAAACTGGTAGCTTAGAAGATAATAGAACACATACAATCGCAATGCTAAATGTATAAGCTGCCGATAAATATCGATACATAGCCGTTAATCCAAATAGTAATGTCCAAATTAAAATAGCCCATAAGCTTGCTTTAGAAACAACAAGTCCAAGCCCAATCGTAATAATAGATACTACTAATCCGTATCCAATCCCTGCAAATAGAGAGGTTCGCAGTTCAAACCAAATATCATAAACTTTAAAAGAAAAATCTTTTCGTTCTCTTAACATACGTAAGTATCCAACGAAGATACTACTTATTACAAATATATAGACAGCAGGGTGTAAGAAAAAACGTCCAACTGCCCGCATTATTTCAAAAATCCACGCCTCCACGAACTCATTCACCACCATTTATATCATTCTTTCTTTTTATATTATCACAACTAAACAAACGTTTGTTTAACACAAAAAAATACAGGCAGCAAACTGCCTGTATTTCTTCTTATTTTGCCATTAACTTTAATGCTGACTGTAATTGTAAATCATTTTCTCCAGAACGGATTTTTTCGATAATTTTAGTTTGAATCGCTTCAGCTGTCTTTTTATCAAGCTGTCCTGTCGCTTCCATCTCATTCGCATTTTGGAATGCTTTCAGCGCCGATTCTGTCTCTTTACTAAAGTATCCATCTTCACGACCTGGTACATACCCTAAGCTCTTAAGCATTTCTTGAGCATGTTTTACTTGTACATCATTTGAATTGTATGAAAGTGTTTTTTCAATTTGAATTGGTGTCGCATGATAATAATTTGGTTGCTTCACTTCTACTGTTGGTGCGATTCCTTTTTTATGAATCCAGTTCCCATCCGGTGTTAACCATTTAAACATTGTTAATTTAATGTTGCTGCCGTCTTTAAATGGAACAGCTTGCTGGACAGTACCTTTACCAAATGTTTTTTCACCAATTAAATCGTATCCTTCTCCTTCTTTCAGCGCACCCGCTAAAATCTCTGAAGCAGAAGCACTTCCATTATCAATTAATACTGAAATTGGATATGGTTTTCTCTCTTTCAGTTCCGTAGAGAATTTCTTCTTCTCACCATTTCGCTGCTCTACTTGTAGCATTGGCTTTTTATTCGTCATAATTTCCCCTAGTATATCTTCTACACTATTTAAATAGCCACCAGGATTACCACGCACGTCAATAACTAAGCCTTTTATATTTTTCTTCTCTAACTCTTTTAACTGATCCTTAAATTCCTTCGCTGTATTCTCAGCAAAAGAAGTGATTTGCATATAACCGATATCTTTTCCACTCTCTTGCTTCACAGAACTAAACACTGTAAAGATTGGAATCTTTTCACGCTTAATTTTAAATACAATCGGATCAGTTACTCCCGCACGTTTAATTTCAATTGCGACAGTCGTTCCCTTTTTACCACGAATTTTTAATACCGCTTCTTCACGTGATAAGTCTTTCACACTGTTTCCATCTACAGATAAAATTTGGTCATTCGGTTTAATTCCTATCTTTTCTGCTGGTGAACCTTTAATTGGCGATACGATAATAAGCTTATCGTCCGTCTTGTTCACCTCAGCCCCAATCCCCTCTAATTCAGGATCAAGCGATTCACTAAACTGTTTGGCTGTTTCTTTATCCATATACGTGGAATAAGGGTCCTTCAGCGTAGACAACATACCTTGTATTGCACCTTCAACTAACTTTTCATCTTTCACGTCTTCCACATAACGTGAATCAATTAGTGCATACGCCTCATTAATTTTTGCCAAATTCCCTTGCGCAGTGCTAGCATTCCCACTCGAAATTGTTTGCGTTACTTCTGCTGGGGTAACCCCAAATACAGACATGCCTGCAAACATTCCGCCAGCACCAATTAAAAATGCAACAACCATTCCAATAATTGCAACTCTACGTTTCAATGCGGAATTCCCCTTTCCAAAACACACAGGTGGTGTAGCAAAAGGCATCACACAGTGTGTGATGCCTTTACCTATTTCTACTATATGATAAGCTTGTACGAATTATGTTTGCAACTTTTTATACTTTTAAGAAGCGACGAATTGACATTACACTTCCCCACATACCGATTAAAGCACCGATTAACACTAGTAAACCAGCTAATTGGAATACGAAAGGACTGTATGGTAGAAGCTCGAAAATTGTTCCGCCAAGTTTTTCGTTAAACACACCTTGCAACGAATTATACGTAACTAGAATTAGGCCAATTGGAATAATTGATCCTAATACTCCTAAGAATAATCCCTCTAGCAAGAATGGCCAACGAATAAACCAGTTTGTTGCACCAACGAGTTTCATAATTTCAATTTCTGTACTACGAGCATAAATTGTAATTTTAATTGTATTAGAGATTAAGAACATCGCTGTGAATAAAAGACCAGCAATTAACGCAATCCCAATGTTACGACCAGTTTTTACAGTATCAAATAATCGTTCAACTTGCCCTTTTCCGTACTGAACATTACTGACAAACTGCATTTTTTCAACTTTCTTCGCGATTGTCGCTGTATCTGTTGGTTCTTTTGCTTTTACAACGAATACGTTTTTAAGTGGGTTATCTTGTTCAAATAACTCAAACGTTTTTCCACTATCACCTAAGCTTTTAATTAAACGTTTTAACTCTTCTTCTTTAGAAGAATATTTAATAGAATCTACTTTTGCAATCTTACTCATATCTTCTTCTAATTTCTTTTGATCAGCTTCTTTTGCAGCTGGATCAATGTGTACACGAATCTCTACATCTTGCTCTACTTTCGTCGCAAAATGGTTCATATTCATAATCGCTGTTAAAAAGACACCTACAAGTAATAATGTAACTGTTACTGCACTAACAGAAGCAAACGTCATCCATCCGTTACGTGATAGATTCTTTACACCTTCTCGCAAATGTCGACTAAGGGTCTTAGCCTTCATATCCGTATCCTCCCTCAATCTCGTCTCGAACAATTTTTCCGCCTTCAATCGCGATTACACGATGACGGATTGTATTTACGATATCTGCATTATGCGTCGCCATAACGATCGTTGTGCCGCGCTCATTAATGCGAGTAAAAATCTTCATAATATCAAGAGCTGTTTCAATATCTAAGTTACCTGTTGGCTCATCGGCAATTACAACCTTTGGTCTATTTACAATTGCTCTTGCAATAGCCACACGTTGTTGCTCCCCGCCCGAAAGTTCACTTGGGATTGCATCTGCACGATCTTCAAGACCTACAAGACCTAAAACTTCTGTTACGCGCTCACGAATTGCATCTGGTTCTTCTTCAATTACTTCTAAAGCAAACGCAACATTCTCATATACCGTTAATTTAGGTAGCAATTTAAAATCTTGGAAAATTACGCCTAATTGACGACGGAAATATGGAACATCTCTTTCTGCCAATGTTTCAATAACAAGTCCATTTACATTAATTGATCCTGTAGATGGCTTCTCTTCACGATACATCATTTTAATAAATGTAGATTTTCCGGCTCCACTCGGTCCAACTACGTATACGAACTCACCTTGTTTAATGTTAACTGTGAGACCAGCAATGGCTTTCATACCATTCGGGTACTCCTTATAAACATTCGTCATTTTTATCATTATTTATCACCCAATACTTAATGATTTTTTTCGAAATACTTTTCTGTACATCTGAAAATAAAAGACACCCTTTATTTTCGCCTGGTCTTTCTTGTTGAAGGCAGTTTACTTACGCTTTTTCATAAGCAATACTACTCTATGTAATATATTTCAGCAAAATTCTACAAAACCCATTGTAACATCAAACGGTTTCCAATTTGGATACATTTTTGTTACAGTTATGTTACATCCCAGAAAAAGGAAAACGAGTTGACTATATTATCAACTCGTCCATTTCACCTTTTTTATTTATGTTCAGCTAACCATTCAGATACTTTTTTCGCATCTTCACCTTGAATAAGTCCTGGCGACATTGAACCGCGGCCTTTTTTAATAATCTCTTCGATATCTGCAGCGTCGTACTTACCGCCTACTTTTCTTAAATCAGGTCCAGTTGCCCCTGATAAATCTGTCGCGTGACATCCAGCACAACTTCTTTGGAAAATTTGTTCTGCGCTGTCTGTGCTTGCAGACTGTTTCGAAGACTTACTCTCTTCTTTATTTCCGCATGCTCCTAAAGTAAAAACAACCGATGTCCCTAGCGCAATAGCCAACAATTTCTTTTTCAATTCTATCGCTCCCCATTGTTGATATTCTTTTTATTCTTAACACACTCATTTTCATTATAAGCATTATCTTTATATAGAAAAACCAAGGTGTATTTCATATTCCTCAAAAATACAGTGAGAACCTTGATAAAATAAAGCTTTCATAAGTTGTTTCAATTCTGTGAACAACTTAAAGAACTTCTATAAAGAATCCTTTTTAAAAGGAAAATTAGAAAAGTTCTTTATAAATCTTTCCCCTATTACCGCTCTATTTTACTATTCTCTACTTTTTACAAAACAATATACAGCATTGTAATCTACATATAATCCCATCAAAAAGAGAAGTTGTCGTTTCCAACTTCTCTTCCTCTTTACTTCATCTATAAAAATAAAATCAAATTCTTTCTATCCTCTATATCCTCAGCATGTGCCAACAATTTTGTTGGCTTTTTTTCGCTTATTAGATGCGAGAACGTAAGTAAGCATCAATAAATGGATCAATCTCTCCATCCATAACTGCTTGTACGTTACCAACCTCCGTATTTGTACGGTGGTCTTTTACAAGAGAATACGGGTGGAATACGTAAGAACGGATTTGGCTACCCCATCCGATTTCTTTTTGTTCCCCACGGATTTCATCTAATTGTGCCTGTTGCTCTTCTAGTTTCTTTTGATATAATTTCGCTTTTAACATCTTCATCGCATGCTCACGGTTTTTAATTTGTGAACGCTCTGACTGACACGTTACAACTGTATTTGTCGGTGTATGTGTAATACGAACTGCTGAATCTGTCGTATTTACGTGCTGTCCACCCGCTCCACTTGCGCGGTACGTATCAATTTTTAAATCTTCTGTACGTACTTCGATTTCAACTTCATCATTGAACTCTGGTACAACTTCACAAGATACAAACGATGTATGACGACGACCTGAAGAATCGAATGGTGAAATACGTACAAGACGATGTACACCTTTCTCTGCTTTTAAGTAACCGTAAGCGTTATGACCTTTAATTAATAAAGTTACACTCTTAATACCAGCTTCATCACCTGGTAAATAGTCAACCGTTTCTACTTTAAAACCACGTTTTTCAGCCCAACGTGTATACATACGTAATAACATAGAACCCCAGTCTTGTGACTCAGTTCCACCTGCACCTGGATGTAATTCTAAAATCGCATTATTTTTATCATAAGGATCACTTAATAGTAACTGAAGCTCATACTCATTCATTTCTTGAATTAAGCCTTTTACTTCTGATTCTAATTCCTCATGTAAATCTTCATCATATTCTTCTTTTAAAAGCTCATGCGTTACTTCTAAATTTTCGAACGTCTCATCTAACTGACGGAAACTTCCAACCATATCTTTTAACGCATTCGCTTCATTAATTACAACTTGTGCGCCTTGTTGGTCATCCCAAAATCCTGCGCCCATCATTTTTTCTTCTAATTCTGCAATTTGGTTCTCCTTAGTAGGGAGGTCAAAGAGACCCCCTAAAAGCCGCTAATCGCTTAGCCATTTTCTCTAATTCCTGTCTAATTTCTACTAATTCCATTTCCTTCACCTCTATGTAATTGCTGTTACTTTCGTATGAAAACAAGGGAAACTCTCTCCACTTATTACGGAGAGAGTTTAATTCTTCTTAATTATACATTTTTGATATAAAAGTTTGCAAAGCAGCCAAAGCTACCGCCCTATATTACTGAACAATACCACAGCAGTTTTTATATTTTTTACCGCTACCACATTTACATAAATCGTTGCGGCCCACTTGGTCACCTTTTACAACTGGCTTTTTCTTCGCTTCTTCGCCATCGCTAGATGGATGAACAGCTTCACCTTGAACAACTTCTTGACGTTCTAAGTTTTGTTCAATTTCAGCTTTCATAATGTAACGAGAAATTTCCTCTTCAATAGAAGCAACCATTGACTCGAACATCGCGAATCCTTCCATTTGGTACTCACGAAGTGGATCAATTTGACCGTAAGCACGTAAATGAATACCTTCACGAAGGTGATCCATCGCATCAATATGCTCTGTCCATTTCGTATCTACAACGCGGAATACAACAACCTTCTCAAACTCACGCATTTGCTCTTCTGGCATAAGCTTTTCTTTGTCATTGTAACGCTCTATTAATTTCGCGATGATCGGTTCGCTCATTTCCTCAGGAGCAAGGCGACGTAATTCTTCTTCTTTTATGTCTCCTTCTTGAAGAAGGTTTGTATTTAAGTAGTCAACAAGACCTTTAATGTTCCAATCCTCTTCAATTTCCTCTTGTGTATGAAGCGCAACAGCACGTTCTACTGTAGATTTCATCATACCTTCAATAATGCCACGTAAGTTTTCCGATTCCATTACTTCTTGACGTTGCTTATAAATAACTTCACGTTGCTGACGAAGTACATCATCGTATTGTAATAACTGCTTACGTGCATCATAGTTATTTCCTTCAACACGTTTTTGTGCAGACTCTACCGCACGAGAAACCATTTTACTTTCAATTGGCTGAGAATCATCCATACCAAGACGATCCATCATTGCTTTCATATTATCTGAACCAAATCGGCGCATTAATTCATCTTCCATTGATAAGTAGAACTGCGTCACACCAGGGTCCCCTTGACGACCAGCACGACCACGTAACTGATTATCAATACGACGGCTTTCATGACGTTCTGTACCGATAACTGCTAGACCGAAGATTTTCACATCGTCTCCAAGCTTGATATCTGTACCACGACCAGCCATATTCGTTGCGATCGTTACAGCACCTTTCATACCAGCTTCTGCAATGATATCTGCTTCACGCGCATGGTTTTTCGCATTTAAAATGTTATGACGTACACCTTTACGCGTTAACATTTTTGAAATAAGCTCTGAAGTTTCAATTGCAACTGTACCTACAAGAATAGGTTGCCCTTGTTTATGACGATTCACAATATCCTCAACAACTGCATTGAACTTACCTTCCATTGATTTAAAGATTAAATCGGCACGATCATCACGAATAATCGGTTTGTTTGTTGGAATTACGATAACATTCATATTGTAAATACTACGGAATTCTTCTTCTTCCGTTTTCGCTGTACCAGTCATACCAGATAACTTTTCATACATACGGAAATAGTTCTGGAACGTAATTGTTGCAAGCGTCATACTTTCATTTTGAATTTCTACACCTTCTTTTGCTTCAATCGCTTGGTGCAAACCTTCGCTATAGCGACGACCTTTCATAAGACGACCAGTGAATTGGTCTACAATTACGATTTCGCCCTCTTGTACAACATAATCTGTATCACGATGCATAACAACGTGTGCACGAAGCGCCTGATTAATATGGTGAAGAAGTGCTACATGTTTTAAATCGAATAAGTTTTCAATATGGAAAGCTTTCTCTGCTTTCGTAATACCATCTTCTGTTAACATTACATTTTTCGTTTTCACATCAAATGAATACTCTTTTTCATTTTCTAACGTACGAACGAATGCATTTGCAAACATGTATAGCTCTGTTGATTTTTGAGCTTGTCCCGAAATAATAAGCGGCGTACGCGCTTCATCGACTAAAATAGAATCGACTTCATCGATAATAGCAAAGTGAAGTGGACGTTGAACGCACTGCTCTTTATATAAAACCATGTTGTCACGTAAGTAATCGAATCCAAGCTCATTATTTGTGCTATACGTAATATCAGCAGCATAAGCCTCTTGTTTCTCTTCGCGTGACATACTATTTAAGTTAATTCCTACCGTTAAGCCAAGGAACTCATGAAGTTGTCCCATTTCGTTCGCATCACGTTGTGCTAAGTATTCATTGACTGTAACAACGTGAACACCTTTTCCTGTTAAAGCATTTAAATATACAGGTAATGTAGATGTTAACGTTTTACCTTCACCCGTTTTCATCTCAGAAATATTCCCTTCATGTAAGGCAATACCCCCCATTAACTGTACGCCATATGGACGCATTCCAAGAACACGAGTTGCCGCTTCGCGAACAACTGCAAAAGCTTCAGGTAGTAGATCATCTACTGTTTCACCTTTTGTTAGACGTTCTTTAAATTCAAGCGTCTTTCCTTTTAATTGTTCATCAGTTAGTGGCTTAATAGATGACTCTAATGCATCAATTTGCTCAACTGTCTTTTGCATACGTTTAATTTGGCGTTGGTTTACATCAAACACCTTTTTTAAAATACCGATCATAGGAAATACGCTCCTCTTTTTATTAAAATAAAACTTCCGATTGTTTTTCTTTTTCTCTATTACAATCAGTCGTTATAAAAATCAAATGTATGTTATGCCAATTTTTCTCCTAATTAAAAAAACTAAAATGTATATACCTAATGATAATTGTAACACTTGTCTTATAACTATGACAACAATCGGCCGAATGTCTCGTGCTAAATTAAGAAAAGTTTTTTAAAAATCTATTTTCAGCAAAAAAAGCGCAGCCATTTCGGCTGCGCTTTTGAATTATTATTTAGTTTCGATTAAACCGTATTTCCCATCTTTACGGCCATATACAACATTAGTTTCATTTGTATCAGCATTTGTGAAGACGAAGAAATTATGTCCTAGCATATCCATTTGTAGGATCGCTTCTTCAACGTCCATCGGTTTTAAATCGAATCGTTTTGTACGTACAAGTTCTAATTCATCCTCTTCTACCGCATCCAGAACAGCTACTGCTTCTGGAAGGATAAAGTTCGTTTTCATAGAACCTTTCTCACGTAACTTACGATTTACCTTTGTTTTATGTTTACGAATTTGTCGCTCAAGTTTATCAACTACTAAATCGATAGCAGCGTACATATCGCTATTAGTTTCTTCTGCACGAAGTAATAAATCAGTAAATGGTATTGTTACCTCGACACGTTGCTTGTCAGAGTATACTTTTAAATTAACTTTAATCTCTGGGAATGTATCAAAATAACGCTCTAACTTACTTAGTTTTTTCTCTACATATTCCTTTAATGCTGGAGTTACTTCAATATTTTCACCACGAATGTTGAATTTCATAGATGAATTCCTCCTTTCAAGCCTATGTACTATAATTTCGACACTGGCTTAAAAACTCCTTCTAACTTTTTTAAAAAAATTAGTGGAATTGCGATTTTTTTATCGTTTTTTGTTGAAATGAAAAGATGCATCGTTTCTATCTTTATTTTATCCTATTAACATCGTGAATAACGAATATAACTGTGGACAATTCGTTACAGAAAAGAAACAACTTTTTGACAACTTACCCTATAACAAAAAACCCCTTGCGAAAAACAAGAGGTTCTACTACATATATATAACGTTGCCACAAACGCAGCTTTCTCTTCCCAAAACAATATCCCCTACAGTTTCACAACATTAGCTGCTTGTGGTCCACGTGCTCCATCTACAATGTCAAACTCTACTTGTTGCCCTTCTTCTAATGACTTATACCCATCTTGTTGAATAGCAGAAAAATGGACAAATACATCGTCACCATCTTCACGCTCAATAAACCCAAATCCCTTTTCTGCATTGAACCATTTCACTCTTCCTTGCATGTTCATTCCATTCCCTTCACTCTAAAAATCAGGGCATTCGCCCCATATTTTGACTATAACGAATGACAACATATGAAGTCAAAGAAGACTTATCGCCTTTTTATTATCCCTTTCGACACTGCCATATTAACTTCTACAAAGTGTCAAACTAGATACTTCCCTTGCCCCTCTTTCATATAACAAACTTCCGATTTGCCTAACTGTAATTCCAGTCGTATACACATCATCAACGAGTAAAATATGTTGCCCAGAAAACATCTCTTCTCCCTGAAAATAAAAAGGATTGCTTCCTGACACCCTTTCTTTACGTGTCTTCTTACTTTGCTTTTCTGTTTCCCTTCTTCTTAATGATGGATAAGAAATTTTGACAGGTAAACAAGTTGCTAATAACTCAGCTTGATTAAAACCACGTTCAACTTCCCTTTCCTTACTAAGCGGAACAGCGATAACGGTTGAAACATTAGCAAAATACTTTTGAAATAAACTTCGAAAAGGACGATAAAAAATGCGCACTAACTCTGCATCCCCCCGAAACTTAAACTGCGCTACTATTTCTTTCATCTCATCATCATACATATATAACGAACGGTTTTTAAAAGAACGATACTCCGCCTCTTTCATCCACCTTAGACAATCTATACAAATTCCGTCTTCTTGAAATGAGGCAGGAACATATTCTAAAGGCCGCCCACACTCCATGCAAATTTCTCCTATAATATAGGAAAGTTTCTGCTCACATCTATCACATATATATTTTCTATGACACTTTACAAAAAAATTGTACCAACTAACCGTTTCTACAAAACACTCATCACAAAGTAAACAATGCATTAATCGATCAATCCTTGTTCTTTCGCATTTTTATTCATACCTTGAATATGTTTTTTCGCGTGCACCATCGCCTCTGTCTTACCATAGTGAAAATAAACGACCTCTCCATACGGTGCTTCAAAGCTCCGCCCTGCTCGGCCCGCAATTTGTACGAGTGCACTTTCTGAGAATATTTCTTCTTCCGCCCCTAAAACCGCTACTTGCAAATTTTTTACTGTTACGCCTCGCTCTAAAATTGTCGTTGTAACTAATAATGGGATTTCTCCTTTTCTGAAAGCCGCTACTTTTTCTTTTCTACCCGGATCTTCTGCATGTACACCTTCAATTCGCTTGTTTAATGACTTTAACAACAGGCTTATCTCTTCTATATATCGCACATGGGGGACAAATAAAAAAATAGGATATTTTTTATTTAAGTACGTTTGTAACCACTGTAGTAAAACTCGAGGAATTCTTTTATGAATGAGGCTTTTTTTCCAATTCCCGCACCAACAAAATAAAGGAACTGGCAAAGGATGACGGTGATATCGTCCAGAAACAATAACACCTTTTTGTTCACCTCTTCTAAATTTTTGCTTCCACGTTTCATCTGGAGTCGCAGTTAAATAAATACGCGCCGCTCTTTCTTTCATCGCTTGTTTTACCGCGTACTGTAACATTTGATCTGCACAATATGGAAAAGCATCTATCTCATCTACAACCATGACATGAAACGCCCTATAATAACGCAATAATTGATGCGTGGTTGCAACGACTAGTACTGCATCTTTTTCTTTATCCACACTCCCTCCATATAAAGCCGCTACCTTTATATATGGAAATACTTCTTGTAATCTCGGTGCTAATTCCAGAACAACATCCGTTCTCGGCGTTGCGATACAAACTCTTTCTCCTTTTTGAAGCGCTTCGTTAATACCGTAAAACAACATCTCTGTTTTCCCAGCCCCGCATACAGCCCAAATAAAAAATGATTCTTTTCGCTTAATAGCCTCTATAACTCCTTGCGCCGCCAAATTCTGACCAGTAGACAACGTTCCGCTCCACCGTAACAAGTTTAAATTCTTTTCTCTCTTTCTTTCAGCAATCCCGCGAACAAGTACAGCACATTCACTTACCCTCCCCATCGTTATACACTTCCGGCAATATGTGCACACTTTACTGCATCTTTTACATAAAAACGACGCAAATAGCCGCTGTTCTATATTTCCACAGCGCTGACATACATATTTAGAAGCCTTCTTTTTTACACCTTGTACACACACGACCTCTCCCTTCTTTTTCAAATCATTTAATTCCCTCTGTAAATCTGAAGAAAGTTCGTCTAATAGCAACTGTTTCCCCGCTAGCATCGACAATCACCTCCAGCACTACTATAAACCCTTCTTCAAATCCCGTAAAAACTCAAAAAAGTCGATAACCTACTTATAAAATAGTAAGCTATCGACTTTATACACGTTTTTTATTCTTTTATAAATCCTAGAATCGACCGTAACCTAAGAAATGTTTTTGGTTATATGAGCTGTTGATATCACCGTATGCAATTCCTTTATCACTAGCATGAATCATTTGGCCATTACCAACGTAAATACCGATGTGAGATGGACCTGCTTTATAAGTACCTTGGAAGAATACTAAGTCTCCTGGTTGTGGGCTACCTACTTTAGAAACTGAGTTCCAGTAACCTGCAACGTCTTGACGACCTACACCAAAAATGTAAGAAATGAATCCACTACAATCAAAACCACCGTTTGATGGAGATGCACTTCCCCAAACATATGGTAAACCTAAGTAGCTTTGCGCTTTACCAATTACGCCACCCACATTTGGAGCTGGCTTTTTCTCTTCTTGTTTAGGTGCTTCTTTCTTAGGCTCTTCTTTTTTTGGTTCCTCTTTTTTAGGTTCTTCTTTTTTAGGCTCTTCTTTTTGAGCTTGTCCACCATTGTTTGCTGGCGCAGCTTGCTCTGCAGGTGCTTGTGCTGGCTGAGCTTGCGCAGCTTTAGCAGCTTGCTCTGCTTGTTTTTGAGCAGCAGCTTCTTGTGCAGCTTTTGCTTGTGCTTCTTCTTCTGCAATGCGTTGTAATTGTAACGCTTGTTTCTCAAGCTCTTTCAATTGACCTTCCGTACTTGTCATTGAAGTTACAACTGTATCCATTTTACCGCTTAAATCGTTTACCGCTGTTGCTTTTTTCTCTTTTTCAGCGTCAAGTTCCTTCTTAGCAGTTTCAATTTGAGCTTGTGCTTCTTTTAATTCTTTTTGTTTCTCTTTTACCGTTGCAACATCTTTTTTCACACTAGCTTGATCTTCTTGCTGTGTTTTCATGATATCTTCATCAGACTCAAGAATTTTAGAAACAGAAGTTAAACGATCAACTAAATCTGCAACGTTTTTAGAGTTTACAAGAACTTCTGTTACAACGTTCGTATTTGGCTGTTCTTGAAGTGCAACTAAACGCTTTCTTAATAACTCTTCACGTTTTGCAATCTTCGTTTGTAATTCTGCAATATCTTTATTTTTCTTTTCAATTAATTGCTCAGTATCAGAAACTTTTTTCGTTGTTTCATCAAGCTTTGCAGCATTCTCTTGAACAGACTTATCTAAACCTTGAATTGTTTTGTTTAAGTCATTCATTTGTTTTTGTAATTCATCACGTTCTTGTTGTTGTTTATGTAAAGTGTCATTTTGTGTATTAATTTGTGATTTCACGTCAGAAATTTTATCTTCTGCAAATACATTTGGTGTTAGCCCTGAAAACATTAACCCTGCAACTAATGCGCAAGATGCCATTTTTAGCTTTTTCATTTTATTTTTTACACCGCTTTCTTTTTTCTTTTTCCGTATATAACCTATAAAATTTATACCATAATTCGGGATTTTTTTTGCTAATGTTACGTTTTTGTAAAACAAATGTAATATTATATGTAGCTCTAGCGCAAAATTCGTATACTTTTGTATATATGTGTAGAAATTTATATACTTTTCTCACTTCTGTAAACAAAGAAAAAACGTAAGGAATCCCTTACGTTTTATTAAATATACGAATACAAATGAAATTTTACTTCATCCATTTCTCCGCCCAATTTTGGACCTCATCCATAACACTTTCTAACGCTTTTCCCTTGTCAGTTAAGCCATACTCGATTCGAACTGGTACTTCTGGATAGACATTACGAACTACAATGCCCTCGCTTTCCAATTCCTTCAAACGCTCTGACAACATACGATCGCTCATATTTGGGATAATATCCGCGATTTCTCTAAAACGTTTCGACTCTTCAAGCAAAGATTTAATAATTAAGCCAGTCCACTTCTTACTAAGCAGAGTAAAAGCTGACTCAAACTTTGGACATAAACAAGAATTATGCTCCATATGTTTCACCTCTCTTCTATTATAATATAGTTTCTTGTAAAAAGTAAGTTATAAAACTTTCCTCATTATTTTATTTTACGTACATTTTACCATTTCCAAATATTAACTTGTCAACTAAACGTAACATACCCGTAAAAAAACCCTCTTAAAAAGAGAGCTTTTTATATCTTTATTACTTCGTATACCATCCAAGACCTAATGCACCTTCACCTAAGTGCGTACCAATTACAGCTCCAAAATAACCTGTACGAATTGTGACGTGAGGATATTTTGCTTCTAATTCTTTCTTCCATTCATTCGCTTCCTCTTCACGTTGCGCATGAATGATAACTGCTTCCATAGGTACACCTTTACTTGCTTGCTCATCAAAAATTTCAATGATACGTTTTAATGCTTTTTTACGTGTACGAATCTTTTCAAACGGAATAATGATTTTATCTCTAAAATATAAAACTGGCTTCACTTGTAACAGACTGCCGATGAAAGCTTGCGCGCTATTTAATCGACCACCACGTTGTAAATGATGTAAATCATCAACTACAAAATAGGCGTCCATCGTTTTCTTCATTTCATCAAAACGAGCAATAATCTCTTTTGGACTCTTTCCTTCACTTGCTAACCTTGCACCTTCACGCACATAAAATCCTTGTACTTCACAACTAATTTCAGAGTCATACGTGTATACATCAATACCCTCTACCATCTGTCCAGCTGTCGTTGATGTTTGATATGTACCACTAATTCCACTTGATAGGTGAATACTAATAACTGCATCATAATCTTTAGCTAGTTCTTCATATAGCTCAACAAACTTTCCGATTGCTGGTTGAGAAGTTTTTGGAAGTTCCTCTTGTTCACGTACTTTCACATAAAAATCATCTGCTGAAATTTCAGCTTCTTCTTGATAAGATTCTGTTCCAAACACAACGTTTAATGGAATCATATATATATTGAGTTCATCACGGATTTGCTTCGGTATATATGCTGTACTATCAGTAACAATAGCTATTTTCATTTTCGTACCTGCCTTATAAAAAGTTTTATTTCCTAATTTTACACGAAAACTACAAATGGTGCATCCATACAGGGAAATGCCGGTTGAAATTATACTCACCATCTCGACAAATTACAACAAAAAGATAAAATACTCACCAAAAACTTCAGCCTATTTAGAAAAAATGTTTGAATATAAAAAGGCTCGCTTTTAAAATGGAAAGTACTAGTCATTTTGATAGATAGGGGCGTATACAAGTGCTATTACAATATTTAACAATCAAAGACTACGGCGAACACGAAATCGTCATTCAAAAATCAAGATTTATTTGTTATATTAGCCGAGCAACGACTGAGGAAGAGGCTCAAGAATTTATACAAAAAATAAAAAAACAGCATTGGAATGCAACACATAATTGTTCCGCTTATTTAATTGGCGAACAAGATCATATTCAAAAAGCAAATGATGACGGCGAGCCTAGCGGTACAGCTGGCGTACCAATGCTAGAAGTACTAAAAAAACGTGGGCTAAAAGATACCGTCGTTGTCGTAACACGCTATTTTGGTGGCATTAAACTTGGCGCAGGTGGATTAATTCGTGCATATGGAAAGTGTACAAGCGAAGGCATTAATCATGTCGGTGTTGTCCAGCGAAAACTAATGCGTGTGATGCAAACCGAGATTGATTACACATTACTTGGCAAAGTAGAAAATGAATTACGTAATTCAAAATATGCCATTAAAGATATACATTATCTAGAAAATGTCACATTTGATACTTATGTAGAAGAAGACGGCAAACAAGCATTTACAAATTGGATGATTGAATTAACAAACGGGAAATGTACAATTACAGAAGGAGATATGTTGTACTTAGAACAAGATGTTATCTAAGCATAACTCTTTTATCACCTTCAAAGATTAATGTAGTGAATTACTTCCCTACAAATGAACTAACGAACTAAGGAGATTATATATGGAAGAACGTTATTATCATCTCCAAAATAGCAGAATAAAAAAGAAGCGAAGAAGGAAACTTTTCTTCTTCCTTATTTTCGCATTTTTATTTGGCAGCATAGGAGTTTATGTGTTAAATTCTTACTCTTCTCTTATGGGGATGTATAGTGGTTTTACTCGTGAAAAATCGGATTTAAGAAACAAAGATGTAGAAATTACAAAGGAACCTTTTACAATTCTCATTATGGGTATAGAAGATTATGCAACAGACGGTCAAAATGGTCGTACAGACTCATTAATGTTTGCAACAGTCAATCCGAAAACTCAAAAGATTTCACTTATGAGTATCCCTCGTGATTCTCGAGTTAAAATTGTTGGTAAAAATAAGGAAGACAAAATTAACGCTGCCCATGCTTACGGCGGAGAAGAAATGGCAATCAAAACTGTCGAAGGCTTTCTAAAAGTTCCTGTAGACCATTATCTTAAAATTGATTTCCAAGGCTTTAAAGGTATCGTTGATGCTGTCGGCGGCGTTACGGTTGACGTACCCTTCGATTTCTGGGAGCGCTCTGACGTAGATTACTACAAAAAAATTCAATTTAAGCAAGGACAGCAAAACTTAAACGGTGAAGAAGCACTTGCTTACGTCCGTATGCGAAAGCAAGATCCAAATGGCGATTATGGTCGAGCTGCTAGACAAAGACAATTACTAGCCGCTGTTGCCCAAAAGCTAAACTCCACCTCTACTGTATTTAAAATTAAAGATTTAACAGCTGTCGTTGGAAAATATATAAAAACCGACATTCCTATTTCAGACGGACTTGCTCTTTACAATAAACTTTCTGGATTTGATCCTTCTACAATGCAAACGTTAAAGCTTGAAGGCGAAGACAAAAAGATAGGCGGTATTTATTACTTCCTTCCAGATCCAATCAGTGTAGAAACGGTGCGTAACGAAATTGAAAAAGAATTAGGGGAAAAAGCAAAAAATCCAACTACAAAAAACAACTCAAATCCTGATTCAAATTCAAGTTCTAATTCTAACGAACAAGCAAAAAAAGAAACAAACCAAAATAAAACACCAACTGATCCGCCACCTTCTACAAATGCTCATGCAGAGTGGATTATGCGCAATCAGCCGTAACAAAAAGGCCCAATCTATCCGATTGGGCCTTTTTTATTTACTTATTAAAGTGTTGTAAAATTGCTTCTACAATGCGCTCTGATGCACGACCATCACCGTAAGGGTTAGATGCTTTCGCCATCTTATCATGAGCTTCTTTATCTGATAACAACTCATCTGCAAGACCAAAGATTGTCTCTTCGTCTGTTCCTGCTAATTTCAGCGTACCTGCTTCAATACCTTCAGGGCGCTCTGTTGTATCACGAAGAACAAGAACTGGTACCCCAAGTGATGGAGCTTCTTCTTGTACACCACCAGAATCCGTTAACATTAAGTATGAACGAGCTGCAACATTGTGGAAATCAATTACATCTAGCGGCTCAATTAAATGAATACGATTATGTTCACCTAAAATTTCATTTGCTATTTCACGAACAACAGGGTTCATATGAACAGGGTACACAACTTGTACATCTTCATGCTTATCAACAAGACGCTTAATTGCACGGAACATATTACGCATAGGTTCACCTAAGTTTTCACGACGGTGAGCTGTCATAAGTACAAGACGATCATTTCCAAGTTTCTCTAGTACAGGATGACTATATGTTTCTTTTACAGTCGTTTGCAACGCGTCAATCGCTGTATTTCCTGTGATGAAAATACGTGACTCATCTTTATTTTCCTTCTGTAAGTTCGTTGCTGATTTTGCTGTTGGTGAGAAATGAAGATCCGCCATTACACCTGTTAATTGACGATTCATCTCTTCTGGGTATGGAGAATACTTATCCCACGTACGAAGGCCCGCCTCAACATGACCTACTGGAATTTGATTATAAAAAGCAGCTAAGCTTGCAATAAATGTTGTTGTTGTATCACCATGTACAAGTACAATATCCGGCTTCGCTTCTTTCATTACTTTATCCAAACCTTCTAAACCGCGTGTTGTAACATCAATTAAAGTTTGGCGGTCTTTCATGATATTTAAATCGAAATCTGGCGTAATTCCAAAGATATTTAATACTTGATCTAACATTTGGCGATGCTGTGCTGTTACAGTCACAATCGATTCAATTTTTTCTGGGTGTTTTTGCAACTCTAATACAAGAGGTGCCATTTTAATTGCTTCTGGACGTGTCCCGAAAATTGTCATTACTTTTAAACGTTCAGTCATGTGATTGCCTCTTTTCTTTCACTATTTACAACTTCTATTATGACATATAAAAATATGGATGAGTACATCCCTTTTTAACGCATAACAGAAACATGTCTATTACAAATACTTTTTCTTCCCACCGAGTAATAATCTATCTTTTGTTTCTTAACATCTTCATCAGTATAACAATTTCTCCCATCAAATAAAATAGGCTCCCTCATAAGTTGTACGTACTTTTCTAACGGATAAGTTTGAATATCTTCCCATTCTGTTACGATAAAAACCGCACTCGTATCTCTAATCGATTCATCTATACATCTACTATATTGTATAGCATCTCCAAATATATTTTTCACATATTGAATTGCTTTTGGGTCGTAAAGAACAGTATCTGCACCTATATTAATTAATGCTTCTATTATAATAAGAGATGATGCCTCTCTAATATCATCCGTATTCGGTTTAAAGGATGCGCCAAGAACTGCAATCCGCTTTTTATTCATGTTCATAACTTTTTTCGCTTTTTCAATCAATAGCAGCTGTTGCTTATTATTTACTTCAATAACCGCTTTTAACAAACGAAAATCATGAGCAACATTTCCCGCAATTTGCACCAGTGCTTTCGTATCTTTCGGGAAACATGATCCCCCATATCCAATGCCCGCATTTAAAAAAGATGCACCAATTCTCTTATCCATTCCCATCCCTTTGGCAACATCCAATACATTTGCGCCTATCTTCTCACATATATTTGAAATTTCATTAATGAAACTAATCTTTGTAGCTAAAAAGGCATTCGATGCGTATTTAATCATCTCTGCACTTTTAATATCTGTAACATACGTTTCTAAGCATAATTGGCTATACAAACTCTCTACTCTTCTTGCTACTTCCTCACTATCCGCTCCAATTACAATACGATCTCCATGAAAGAAATCATAAATACCTGAACCTTCACGCAAAAACTCTGGATTCGATACGATATGTACTGTATGCCTCCCTTTTAAATTCCCCTCAATCCATTCCTTCATTACATCATTTGTACCTACTGGAACTGTACTTTTCGTAACAACAATAATATCGTTCTTCGCATATAATCCAATATCTTTACAAGCACTCTGAATATACGTTAAATCCGCCGTCCCATCTAATAAAGATGGTGTTCCAACTGCAATAAATATAAACTCTACATCATCAAATGCCTCTTCTTTATTTGATGTAAAAGTTAAAGCATTATTCTCATATGCATAATTTATTAATTCATGTAATCTAACCTCATAAATAGGTAAATCCCCTTGTTTTATCCGTTCAATTTTTTCATCATCTATATCAAAACATGTAACTGAATGCCCCAACTTTGCCAATCCTACTCCTGTAATCAATCCAACATATCCAGTACCTATTATCGTAATTTTCATTTCCTTTTCGCACAGGAATTTACAATAGAAAAGATATGAAATACAGAATTCTCCCTGTGCTTCCCCCTCTCACATTAAAAATGAGAAAACCCTTTTCCTTCTTCATTATATGAATTACTTCCCTCATTCTTTTTAAAGTTTTTGTAAAATTAAATGCACTATAATATAAAGTGAAACTTTAATCAGTGGGGCTTTTACGGGCAGTTGATCCCCACCTAACTTCTTTGCTTCGCTGAATTTTGAGGAGGGGGTCTTACTGCCCGTTAATGCGGGATAAAGTGAAACTTTAATTAGTAGGAATGGGGCTCCTAGTTGACGCTAGATAAATTCCCACATTTTAACATGAAACTTACTCATTTCTACGTGTAACACTTATAATACTGAACTAAAAGTATTCACTATCGAAGAAAAAAAGGAAATGTCATATTCCAAAGTCCAGTACGATTAACCTTCTCATATGATGCAACATTCTATATACAATTGTCATATATTCTATCCGCTTCCATTAACCGTAAAGAGAAAAAAAGATTGAATTCTAATCTTTTTGTGATACCATATGTTATGAGCCTGTAAATAAACATCATAATTTTCAGATAAATATATTTTCAAAAAAAAAAATTACGTTAGAATATAAAGGGTGGGGTATTAATGGACTCACAAGTGATTTATGCCATTTTGGCATCTTTCATCACTGTACTCGTCGTTACTCCTTTAGTTATTAAATTAGCTTTTAAAATAGGAGCGACAGATAAGCCAAACGCACGTAAAGTGCACCAAAAGATTATGCCACGTCTTGGCGGGTTAGCAATATTTATTGGTGTAGCTGTAGGATTTGTTGTCGGCGGCTTATATGAGCAAAGAATGTTATCGATAACACTAGGTGCGATTATCATTGTAATCATCGGAATTTTAGATGATATGTACGAGTTATCTGCGAAAGTAAAATTCGGTGGACAACTGTTAGTTGCCATTATGATTGTAAAAAGTGGATTATTAGTGCAAGTATTATATATCCCATTCCTTGGGGATACTGAACTTGGATGGCTTGCTTATCCAATTACAGTATTTTGGCTTGTAGGTATTACGAATGCAATCAACTTAATTGACGGCTTAGATGGATTATCTGCTGGTATTTCATCTATCGTACTTGCAACGCTAGCATATATGGCCTTCACTAGCCCATGGGGTACTGGAACAGCTATTATCTTGCCACTCGCATTAATTATATTAGCAAGTACAATTGGATTTTTATTCTTCAACTTCCATCCAGCAAAAATTTTCATGGGAGATACAGGAGCACTATTTTTAGGATACTGTATTTCTGTTATATCGTTACTTGGATTATACAAAAGTGTAACGTTATTCAGTTTTATCGTTCCAATTATCATTTTAGGTGTACCTATATTTGATACGATATTTGCAATCATCCGTCGTATCGTAAATAAAAAACCTATTTCAGCACCAGATAAATCGCATTTACATCACCGCTTACTTGCAATGGGATTCTCTCATCGTAAAACGGTACTAATTATATACGCATTCGGTATTTTCTTTAGTGTAAATGCCATTATTTTCACTAGTGCAACGTTATGGTTATCCATTATTCTTCTTTTCGCTTTGATTTTCTTCACAGAAATCATTGCTGAAATAATCGGGCTTGTACATGAACGTTACAAACCACTTATTTCCTTTTATAAAAAAGTGAAAAAACGCGAAGACTAATTGTAGTATAGCCTTTACCATTATGAAATATTCAAATAGCATCCTTTAGGATGCTATTTTTTATTCCTTATTTTATATTTCCAAAATATAGATTGTTTGAGAGTTCCTCTATTGGAGAAAGATATACATAATAAGAAAAGTATCAAGTTTTTTTTACATCTTGATTGTCAAACTGAGGGTGAATGTTATGATTAAGCGAGTATTTCAATGTATTATTTTATTCTTAACAATTACTACGTACGCATCATCTAATACTGAAGCAACAACCGTTATTCCTGCTGAACATCATCCAAATACTGAAACAACTTCTCCTACACAAAAAATTGCGTACTTAACATTTGATGACGGTCCAAACAAATATACTACACAAATTTTAAACATCTTAAAAGAAAAGAACGGAAAAGCAACTTTCTTTGTTATTGGCGGAAAAGTGCCGCATTACAGAAAAACGATGCAACGATTAATTAAAGAAGGACATTATATCGGGCTCCATAGCATGTCACATGATGTAAAACGCCTTTACACTGGTGACCCTTCCACTTTAATTGCAGAAATGGAACAAACACAAAGCATTGTCCAGCAAGTTACGAAATTAAATACACATCTCGTTCGCGTTCCATATGGTAGTATGCCTTACTTAAAAAAGAATTACCGTGACGCACTTGTATCAGCCCAGTATAAAATGTGGGATTGGACGATCGATACTTATGACTGGAAAAGCTATGATAATCCTTCTGCCATACTCGAAAGAGTGCGTAATCAAAGTGATGAACAAGTCGAAGTTATTTTAATGCATGATTCGAGTGTGACCGTACAAATACTGCCAAAAGTAATTGATTATTTACAGTCACAAGGATACAAACTTCTTCCCTATAATCCATCTTCTCATCTCGAGGTAAATTTTTGGAAAGACACAAGATTGTAACAGCTTTAGTACTTCTAGACTAAAGCTGTTTTATTTTTCTCTTCCCACCCTTCCCATTTTTGTGTAAACTTTTAAATAGTGATGAAGTTTCGAGGTGAATGGAAATGAAACGAATAGATCTCATTTTTAATGCAATACAAGAAGGAAATTATACAGAAGGTGTAACCGCATCAGAACTCGCTACATTTCTACAACTAGATCGCGCCAATGTAAGTAGCGACTTAAACAAACTTGTAAAAGATAAACGGTTATTAAAAACAAATACGCGACCTGTTCGTTTTTACATAGAAACGAACACTTCGTTGGAAACGCATTCAAAAGACATAACTTCATTAGATACATTTGCAATTGAAAATACGAGCCTTAAAATCGCAATTGAAAAAGCGAAAGCTTCTATTCTCTACCCTCCAAACGGTATGCATACTTTACTACTGGGAGAAACAGGGGTCGGAAAGTCTATGTTTGCTTCTTTAATGCACGAATATGCAATTGAAGTTGAACAGCTTCCCAAAAATGCACCATTTATCGTCTTTAACTGTGCTGATTACGCAAACAATCCACAACTACTACTTGGACAGTTATTTGGGATTAAAAAAGGAGCTTACACAGGAGCAAGTGATCAAAAAGGGTTAATTGAAAAAGCACATGAAGGAATTCTTTTCTTAGATGAAGTACATCGCCTACCTCCAGAGGGACAAGAAATGCTTTTCACCTTTATTGACCGCGGAGTGTACCGCCGCCTTGGAGAAACAGAGAACGAACGTAAAGCACAAGTATTAATCATTACTGCAACAACAGAAGAACCAAATTCCTTTTTATTAAAAACATTTACAAGACGTATACCGATGACTGTTACGCTGCCACCACTTCGTGAGCGTACACATAAAGAGCGCTTTGCTTTACTACAGCTATTTTTCACAAATGAAGCAATTCGTCTGCGAAAAGACATTCACGTTAGCCCAAATGCAATGCGTGCTTTCGTCTTTTACAATTGTCCCAATAACATTGGTCAATTAAAAACAGATGTTCAAATTGCCTGTGCGAAAGCCTATTCTGATTTGGTCACAAAGAAACGTGATTCTGTCTATGTTTCAAGTACAGATTTACCTTGGTATATGAAAGAAGGGTTGTTCATTGAAAGGAAGAGCCGTCACTTATACCAAATACCAAATGAAACATTTGTATTTACAGGTGAGGAAGGTTGGAGTAATCATAAAACAGAAGATGAAAAACGCTCTTCTATTTACGATTATATTGACTATAAATACGAAGAACTTCAAGCACGTGGTATTGAAGAGGAAGAATTAGAATTACTAATAGAAAATGATGTTCAAAGCTTTTTCGTACAATATTTTAACCAAATATCAAAAAAAACAAGCCATGAAAATGTTTTTAAAATTGTGGATCGTAATATCGTTTCCGTATGTGAAAAAATAGCGGAACTTGCTGAAAAGCATTTATCTAAGACGTTTGATGAAAAAGTATTTCTCGCTTTAAGTTTACATGTACAGACAACTCTACAACGTTTACAAAGCGGAAAACAAATACATCACCCACAATTAAATCAAATTCGTACGAAATATAAAGAAGCTTTTTCCGTAGCCATGCAATGCATTCAACTACTGGAGGAAGAATTACAAATAACAATGCCTATTGATGAAGCTGGCTTTTTAACAATGTTCTTCGTTGTTGATCCAATTCCTGCCTCACAAACAGAAGTAAAAGTATTAATATTAGCACACGGTAATGGCATCGCAACTGAAATGGCACACGTTGCAAACGAACTTCTCGGCATTGAGGAAGTAACCGGTATTGATATGCCGTTACACGAATCACCGAAAGATTTCTTGGAACGTGTGAAAGTGTATATGAAAACACTACAAAATGTAAATGGGCTTCTCTTACTTGTCGATATGGGGTCACTTGCTTATATCGGTGACATATTAGAAACGGAGTTCAAAATCCCTGTACGTGTTCTCTCGATGACGAGCACACCACATGCACTAGAAGCAGCTCGAAAAGCTCAGCTCGGTTATTCATTAGATGCGCTGTATGAAACAGTAAAAAATTTAACACCATTTTACTTAAACGTACAAGAAGAAAAGAAAAAACCTCTCTCTCCAATGAAATCTGTTATTTTAACAGCTTGTTTAACTGGTGAAGGAAGTGCTTTAGCTATTCAAAAAATGTTAGAGAACTATTTACGATTTGATAAAGACTTAATTGAAATTATTCCGATTAGTATCGTCCATGAAAAAGATTTAACGAAAATGATCGAGAACATAAAAAAAGAGCGTAACATCATTTGTATCGTCACGAATTTCGATGTGCAAGTGCCGTGCTTAACATATCATTTCCAAGACATCGTAAACTACACAGCGATTCAGCCCATTCAAGAATTAATTACGTATGAAGAAACATATGCAAAAATGGCGGATATTCTTGAACAACAAATGCAACGTAACGATGGGGCATTACTGATTAAAACAATTCGTTACGCATTAAATACAATCCAAGAATTAATTTCCTTACAGCTAACTCCTGATAGCTTAATGGGTGTTATTCTGCATATGAGCTGTATGGTTGACCGTCTCCAAAAAGGAGAAAGCCTTCTTCCTCATCCTGATAAGGAGAAAAGGAGACAAGATGAATACTGGATGTATATGAAAGTAAAAAAAGCATTGCAACCAATTGAAAATACATTTGAAATACAAATACCAGATGACGAAGTATTTTACGTTATGGACTTCTTTATTAAAAATCAACCTGTGAAAAATTAATCGAGGCAGTTTTTAAAAATATCGACCGTAACGCGAGTTATATCAGCGATTATTGAAATATATCGGCGCAACTCAGATTATATCAGCGTTTTTCAAAATATATCGATTTACCGACAATAATCGCTAAAACTAGCACCTTATATAATGAGAAAAGGCTGTTCCAACATATGGACAGCCTTTTCCTCTACTTCTTTACTTTTCTAACTCGCCCTCTTATTTCTCCTCTTTTTTGTGATTTCGTATGAACATTAACATATACATTTGCTTGAATAATTTCTTGAAGTAAATGTACAAATGATTTCCCTTGTAAAGGTCCCTCAAAATCCTCCACATTCACTACACCAGTAATACTTCCCTCGTTCAAGCTAATCCCTTGCTCCAGTGGACCATACAAATATAAAACAACAGGACCAATTTGAGTAGACTTCCCTAAATGAATTTGACACGATGTAACCTTTTCTATATTTTTTAGTATTACTCTGTAATGCAATTTCGTTAAATCATCACTAAAAATAAACTCTGCTACCCCAAAAGCTTCTGTATTTACAGGAGGCACTTCCCTCTTACCTGTTAACCTGGCAAAGAAATGTGTTGTCATAAGGCATTCTCCTTATATAAATTTCCCAGCACTACTTCTACTACTTTATGGTTTAGACATAATCATTTATGACTTTTTCAATTTTAATTACAAAGAAAAGATTCACAAAATCTTTACATTAGATTTGTTCCTTTTGCTTTACCACTTCTTGTATAATGCACATAGCAAAAACATTCTAGGAGGTTATTTTGAAAAAAAACAAACACACCTTTCACACATTATTAGAGATTTTTCTCGTCTCATTTAAATTAGGACTTACTTCATTCGGCGGTCCTGTCGCTCATCTCGGCTATTTTCACCACGAATACGTGCAAAAAAGAAAATGGATGGATGAACGAAGCTATGGAGATTTAGTAGCGCTATGTCAATTCCTTCCTGGTCCTGCCAGCAGTCAAGTCGGTATGGGGGTTGGATTATTACGGGGCGGGCTTTTAGGAGCTATTATTTCATGGATTGGATTCACTTTACCGTCTGTCCTTGTTTTAGTTTTCTTCGCCTCATTCCTTAATCAGTTCGATCTTGGGAGTGCTGGCTGGATTCATGGACTAAAACTTGTAGCAGTCGCTATTGTCGCTCACGCCATATGGGGAATGGCGCAAAAGTTAACTCCAGATCGCAACCGTGCGACGATTGCGATTGTAACTGCCGCAATCGCCTTATTATGGCCAAGTAGCTGGACGCAAGTGATCCTCATTATAATATGTGGCTTTATCGGCTGGTTTTTATATCGCAACCAACCAATTAGCCAATCTCAGCATATAAAAGTACCTATTTCAAAAAAGATAGCAGTTTCTTGTCTCGTCTTATTCTTTGGACTCTTACTACTGCTACCAATATTAAGACCGTTCTCTTATTACATCGCTTTATTTGATAGTTTCTATCGCTCTGGCGCACTTGTATTTGGAGGAGGACACGTCGTGCTACCCCTTCTTGAAGGTGAGTTCGTACAAAACGGAATGATGACGAAAGAACAGTTCCTAGCTGGATACGGATTAACACAAGCAGTACCAGGACCACTATTTACATTCGCCTCGTATATAGGAGCAGTGTTAAACGGGACGCTTGGGGCAATACTCGCAACAATTGCGATTTTCCTCCCTGCTTTCTTACTCGTTATTGGTGTTTTACCATTTTGGAACAGTGTGAGAAAAATATCATTCATACAAGGCGCACTACTTGGTGTTAACGCCGCAGTTGTTGGTATTTTAATTGCCGCTTTTTACTATCCCATTTGGACGAGTACAATTATAAATGCTTCAGATTTCGTTTTCGCTTCGCTTCTTTTTTGCTTACTAGCTTTTTGGAAAACACCACCTTGGGTTATCGTTATACTCGGAGCCTTTGGCGGATATATTCTGTCCATTTTATAAATAGAAAAAACGACGGCATGATGTAGCCGTCGTTTTTTCTATTAAAACTTCACAAGTTCTATTCCTTCTGGCAACTCACTCTCTGTTAAAATACGCAATTCCTTCACACGATCCATTACGTAAGAAGAACGCTTTACAAGCTCTGGATCAATATAAGCTGGATGAACCATAATTTCTACCGTTTGTTCACCTTGTACTCTTTCTTTTAACTTCACAAAGTAATCTTCCGTCACACCATCCGCATAAAAGTCACTGTAAAACACATCAGAAAATGGATGCACCGCTCTATCTTCCTCACAACGACGAATCGGAACATTATATTTAGCCGCTAATCTCTCAAGAACATCATGTAAAATCGGTAAACCATGCACATGATGATGACTATCTAAATGAGTTGGTGTTAATCCGTAAGATAGGAATTTCTCAATTTGAGCAGTCCACTCCCTCTCAACTTCTTCTGGATTTATATTCCCTTCCCTTACAACACTTTGTTTATGAAACAACCCGTTTGCCCCTACGAGTGACGGTACATCCTTTAACAGTGGTTCTCCTGCTGTTAATACGAGATGTACGCCTACTCCGAGTAGGTTGTACTCTTTCGCTAAGCGTACCGCATGCTCTGTTCCTGGCATATTCATCATCATCGTCGTTGAATTTACAAGTCCATTTATATGCCCATCAATAATGCCGTAATTTGTACCCTCTGTAAGACCGAAATCATCTGCATTTACAATTAACTTAATCATCATAATACCTCCTAATAGAATAAAAAAAGCGGGCTAAATAGCGCCGCTTTTACTTCTCTACCTTTTTAAAGAACTGTGGAAGATACTCTTTATGTGCTTCCAACATTTCATCTAAAATTTGTTTTGCAACTTTATCTGATGGTACAAGTGGATTGATTGTCATAGCAAGCAGCGCCTTATGATAATCCCCTGTAACAGCAGCTTCAATTGTTGTGCGCTCGAATGATTTAATTTGTTGTACTAAACCGCGAACTGGTACTGGAAGATCTCCCACTGCAATTGGTTTTGGACCTTCTTTCGTAATAATACAGTTCACTTCAACAGCAGAATCATGTGGTAAGCTTGCAATTGTTCCGTTGTTTCGTGTATTAACAGGCTGGATATCACCTTTATTATTGTAAATAGACGTAATTAGGCTACATGCTGCATCACTATAATAAGCTCCGCCACGTTTTTCTAATTGTGGTGGTTTAATATCTAAGTTCGGGTCTTTATATAACTCAAATAAATCATTTTCTAATTGTTTTACTACTTCTGCACGTGTACCTTTTTCAACAGAAGCTTCTTTCTCTTCTTCTAACATTTCACGTGTTTTGTAGTAGTAACGATGGTATGGACATGGAATTGCACGAAGTCCGCGAATAAAGTCTGGTTCCCAGTTAAGCGCTGCGATATTTTCCATCGTAATTTGCTTTTCTGGATCTGTTACAAGCTCTAGCACGCGGTCCATTACACTTACGCCATCTAAATATACGTCTAGTCCGTATACCATGTGATTTAAACCTGCAAAATCAACGTGGACACGACTTGCATCTACTTCCAGTAATCTTGCAAGACCCATGCGAATTCCGATTGGAACGTTACATAGACCGACTACTCTTTGAATATTTGTATAACGAAGAACAGCTTCTGTTACCATACCTGCTGGGTTCGCAAAGTTAATTAACCATGCATTCGGACAGAGCTCCTCCATATCTTTACAAATATCTAAAATAACAGGAATCGTTCTCAACGCTTTGAATAGACCACCAGGACCATTCGTTTCCTGACCGATTACATCATATTTTAACGGGATTGCTTCATCTTTTGCACGTGCTTCTAATAAACCAACGCGAAGTTGTGTTGTTACGAAGTCAGCATCTTTTAATGCCTCACGGCGATCAAGTGTTAAATGTACCTCGATTGGTAAACCTGATTTTTTCACCATACGTTTCGCTAAGTTACCAACGATTTCTAACTTTTCTTTTCCTGCCTCGATATCTACTAACCAAATTTCACGAACAGGCAGTTCATCATAACGCTTAATAAATCCTTCAATTAACTCTGGTGTATAACTAGATCCACCGCCGATTGTAGCAATTTTAATTCCAGTCATGCTTTATTCCCCTTTCGCTTCAAGCTTTTTATAAAGATCGATAAACTCTGCTGCTAATTCTTTCACTGTAATCGCATTCATTAAATGATCTTGTGCGTGAATTAAAAGAACACTAATCTCTGTTTTTTCTCCTCTTGCTTCTGATTGTATGAGCTCTGTTTGGAAATGATGCGCTTCATTAATCGCTTCTTTTGCCTTTACCATCGCTTCATCTGCTTCTACCATTTTCCCCTGTTTGGCAAATTGAAGTGCCTCCATCGCAAAGCTTCGTGCGTTACCACTATTTAAAATTAATTGGAATGGAATTTGTTCTGCTGTAGTCATCATAATTACCGCCCTCTCTATAAGGTTCAACCGATTAAAATACCCCTTCAGTTTGAACATGTCTATTAAAGTATGAATTTATTAATGATAGTTTAGTGTTCATATAGATGTTTTTCATCTTTTTGAACATGATATAAAGGTGATTGTTCTCACAGACACCGTTGTCTGTGAGAACAATCTCTATGTTACATAGGTACAGAGTTGTTGTTTCCTTGCGCTGCTTCTTTTTCAGTACGAACAACTGAACGGTCACATAATACAACGAATGGATAATAGATTACCATCGCAATTACAAAGTTGAATAACTGTAGAATTGCACCTGAAAGATGTCCACCTGTTACAAGATAACCACTAATAATTGGTGGTGTTGCCCATGGGATCATCGCAACTGTTTTTGGTACCCAGCCAATAGATATAGCTGTATAAGAAGTGATTACTAATACAATTGGTGTTATGATAAACGGTAAGAATAAAACTGGATTTAAAATAATTGGTGTACCAAATATTACCGGTTCATTAATATTGAATGCACCTGGTCCAATCGATAAGCGAGATACACCGCGTAATTGTGCACTTTTTGCTACAAGTAATACAACTACCAAGAATGCTAATGTTGCACCAGAACCACCAAGATATACGAAAGTATCAAAGAATGGTTTTGTAATAATGTTTGGAACATCAAATGCAGATGTGCCACCTTGGAATAACTTCATATTTTTCTCTAATGCTGGTAAGTATAACGGCTCAATAATACCACCAACGATATTTGGGCCATGTAAACCGAAGAACCAAAGAAGATGAACAAGGAGTACAATGACAATTGCACTTGGTAATGTCCCTGCTAAACTTTGCAGTGGTGATTGAATCGTATTAAAGATAAATTCATGAACACTTGTACCAGCTAATTTCACTGCTAATTGAATACCTGCAACTACTGTTAAGATAACAAATGCTGGAACTATAGCTGCGAACGATCTTAAAACTGCTGGTGGTACTCCATCAGGCATTTTAAATGTAATGTTTCTTTGTACAAAGAAACGGAATACTTCAGTAACAAGGAGGGCCACAATAATTGCTACGAATAACCCTTGTGCACCTGTCCAAGCTAAGTTCAGTCCGCCTTCTTTCGGTGTTGTTGGCGTAAGAATAATTAACGCACCAAATGAAATAATACCTGCTGACAAACCATCAACGCCGTAAGATTTTGCTAAGTTATAACTTGTTGTAAATGCTATGATTAGTGCTAGAATCGCGAAAGAACCAGTCCACATTCCACCGCCAACTTGTTTCCACGTTTCACCAAACAAACCTTTCATGAAATCTTGGAAAGCTTCAGACGGAAAACCATTAATTAGTGATGCCAGTGCACCAACTAAAATAAGTGGCATAACTGCAATAAATCCATCACGGATCGCAGCTAAGTGACGTTGCGATCCGATTTTACCAGCGACAGGAACAATATACTTCTCCATGAATGCAATAAACTTTTGCATTTCGCTTCCCCCCTAATTATTTTTTAAGTGTTAATGCGTGATCTAAAACTGCTTCCCCATTCATCATGCCGTAGTGCATTGGATTGATAACGTCGATTCCAACGTTTCTCTCGTCAGCAAGCGTTTTCATTGAAGAGAGCATGTAACGAACTTGTGGTCCTAGTAATAATACATCTGCTTGATCGATATTCGTTTTTACTGCATCCCCAGATACAGCCCAAATCTTGCCTTCTAAACCGCGAGCTTTTGCAGCCGCTTCCATTTTTGTAACTAGTAAACTTGTAGACATCCCTGCTGAGCAACATAATAAAATATTCATTTGAAAATCCCCCTTGTGTAGTATAAAAAATTTATGTTTATTTATTTTTCTTTACGCTATTTATTAATGCAATTAGCGTGCCAACTTTTTAAAACCACTAAAATCAGTGCTTTTTCGAGCATTTTCTTTGTGTGTTAACGCTTTCAATTAGTGTGTCGTCCAAAAAACACACAGTGTGTTATAAAACAACACGCTTTTAACACATAACTGTATGAAAATAGATTAGTGTTTAGTTGTCTAGTTATGTTTAATATGAAAAAACACTAAAAAAATTTTTTTATCGTAGAAATCTAGTAAAAAACAACATTTTCTTGAGCTCAGTCTTCTATCTATTCTATTGTCCAAGCACACTCTACTAAATTACATAAAATAGAGTAAAATAACACAATTCGAAAGGGGATTCCTATGCCAAAACATAGAAAACAAAGCAAAATAAAGATTTATAGAATAACAAGCTATAAAAAGGACAAGCGTTCTGAATTAGACTCTGACAAATTTGAACTAGAACAGCAGGACAAGCATGATACACAAGACAAACAAGATAAACAGGACAAACAGAATGAGCAAGATAAGCAAGTACAATCGGAAAATGTAATTATAGTACCTACAGATTCACACAGCTTAGATGTGTGGGATGAAATTTCTCTAAAAGAAATACAAGCTGGTGAACATACGAACCTATTTGAAGAAAAAAGTAATTATCAAAATATTAATTTAGTACAAGTAAACGATGTTCGCTTATACTTGGACAAGCAACTACAATTTAGTTCCGTTGATGAGCAAATTTATCATGAAGCACTTGTACATCCAATTATGTCAAAAGTAATTGATCCAAAACATGTTCTCATATTAGGTGGTGGCGATGGTCTTGCCTTACGAGAAGTTTTGAAATATGAAACTGTGCTACATGTAGACCTTGTTGATTTAGACGAGGCGATGATTAATATGGCACGTAATGTTCCAGAAATAGTATCTTTAAACAAAAATGCTTTTTTTGATAATCGAGTGAACGTGCACGTATGCGATGCAAAAGAATTTCTAAATTCACCTTCATCTTTATACGATGTAATCATTATTGATTTTCCAGACCCAGCGACAGAGTTGTTAAGTACTTTATATACAAGCGAACTATTTGCTCGTATAGCTACATTCTTAACAGAAGATGGTGCTTTCGTCTGTCAATCTAATTCACCTGCTGATGCACCTCTAGTATATTGGAGTATCGGTAATACAATTGAACACGCTGGATTAACTGTGAAGAGTTATCATACGATAGTTCCTTCTTTCGGAACTGACTGGGGATTTCATCTTGCTACTAATTCTGCACATATACTCGATCAAATTGAACAATTATATGTAGTACCAAATCCTCGAACATTGCCTTCTCTTCTTTTTCCTTTATTCCAATTTAAAGAAGAACATCTAGAACAACGTAACCTCGCTCTCTTAAATTCAGAATCAAATCTTATCTTACATCAATGCTACAAACAGGAAATGAAGTTTTGACGATATTAATAGTAAGGAGTGCTGCCCTATGGAATACTCTACCTTTGGCAAGCATATAATAGTGGATTTATGGGGAGTGGATTTTTCCCTATTAGATGATATTCACTTTTTAGAATACCATTTAGTTAACGCTGCAGATTGCTCTGGTGCCCATGTTTTAAACGTAAGTAAAAAAGAGTTCCAGCCATATGGTGTTACTGTATTAGTGTTATTATCAGAAAGTCATCTTTCCATTCACACTTACCCGGAACAAAATTTTGCAGCTATTGACTGTTATACTTGCGGTACAACCGTTGAACCACAAATAACGATTGATTATATCGTAAATATATTAAAACCGGAACGGGTGCATATAAAAAGATTAATTCGTGGTATAGGAGAAATTGTTACTGCCGATTAATTATAACTCTTACTCATCTGAAAAAAGGAGGATTGTAAATACCATCAGTGGGATGAACATTCCACTGATGGTACAGGCACATACATAAAATGAAATTTTAATTACTGGGAGTTTTACTGCCCGTTAATTCGAGATAAAAAAACCTTGCATAAGCAAGGTTCATTCATCCACCGACATCTTCCTATATAACTCTACAAACTCACTCGCTAATTCTTTCACCGTAATTGCATTCATTAAATGGTCTTGTGCGTGTACCATTAAAAGAGTAACTTCGGTCTTTTCACCACCAGCTTCTTTCTGGATAAGCTCCGTTTGTACACGGTGCGCCTCTTTTAATTCCTCTAGTGCTTCTTGTAATTTAGCTTCAGCTTCTGTAAACTCCCCACGCTTCGCACAATCAATTGCTTCCATTGAACAACTTCTCGCGTTTCCCCCATGCAAGATTAAATGAAAAGCTTTCGTCTCTATCGTATCCATTTTAGTTCTTTACTCCCCCTTTTCTTCCGCCAGTTTTTGTTTATCCCATATTTTTAAGAACGGTAAATAAATGAAGAATGCTAGCGCAAAGTTAACAAGTTGCAAAATAACACCTGAAATTTTCCCGCCCGATCCTAAATATCCACTAAAAAGAATAGGTGTCGTCCAAGGTACAGCGGCCCCACTCGGACGTGCGACCCATCCCCATTCCATTGCAAAGTAAGAAACAATTGTTAACACAACTGGAACTAATATAAATGGAATTAGTAAAAGTGGGTTCATTACAATCGGCATACCAAAAGTTACCATCTCATTAATATTAAATATACCAGGTGCAATTGACAATCTCCCTAAACTTTTTAATTGTTGACTTCGTGCAAATAGTAACATTCCGACAACTAGAGCAAGCGTTGCACCAGAACCGCCCATATAAATCCATAAGTCAAAAAACTGTGCCGTAATTGTATTTGGTACATCTTGCCCAGCTTGAAAAGCAACTCGATTTTGATCCATTAACGACAACCAAACGGGGCTCATTACACCACCAACAATAGTAGCACCATGAATTCCACACGACCAAAGAACATGAACGAGAATAACTGCTATTATTGCGCCCCAAAGACTAGCACCAAGTACACTAAGTGGTTCCTGTAAAATTTGTCCTACGATATTATGGATACTGCCAAAAGAAGTATTTTCTATAATTAAGCGTAAAATCCAAATAACTGTTACAACAATAAATCCTGGAACAAGTGCGGCAAATGAACGCGTGACAGCTGGTGGAACTGTCTCTGGCATCTTTATAATTATCTTTTTTTGTACAATAAACCGATAAAGTTCAGTAGATATAAGTGCAATAATCATTGCTACAAATAACCCTTGGCTTCCCATTAATGCTGCTGGGATAGCGCCTTCTACAAGTACACTCTCTTTTGTACTTGGTATAATATATGCAACTTGAAATGGAGTCGCAAGTAAAAACGTCACAAGCGACAATGCCCCGGATGCTAAAGCATCCACTTTATAATACTCTCCAAGCCTGTAAGCGATTCCAAAAACAGCTATTAAAGCCATTATATTAAAAGTTGCACTAACTGGATACCCTAAAGCTCTCTGCCAATTCTCACCAAACAAACCTGCCATAAACTCGTTATATCCCGGTATCGGCAGTGCACTAATAATAAGGAAAAACGATCCAATAATTAAGAAAGGCATCGTTAAAATAATTCCATCTCGAATTGCTTGCAAATGCCTCTGTTCTGCAACCTTCCCTGCTACGGGCATCACGTACTTCTCTAAAAACCGTATCATTTATCCCACTCTCCTCATGGTTTCATTGACAAAGCTGCTTGCAAGATAGCTTCTCCATTACAAAGTCCGTAATGAACGGATTGAATGACATCAACAGGTATCCCTTTATCCTTACATAATTCTTTCATTTTCGGTAATAAATAACGTACTTGCGGTCCAAGTAAAAGGACATCAGCTTTATCAATATGACTATTCACTTCAGAACCTGATACTGCCCAGATTTTTACTTCTATCCCTCTTGCCTCTGCTGCTTTCTCCATCTTTGTAACAATCAAACTGGAAGACATTCCCGCTGCACAGCAAAGCAAAATATTCATTCCGCTTCCCTCCCCCTTTTTCTAAACCTAAGTTATAGTGCATCCCTTGCCACCACTAGGTTACAAATATATATGTCTAGATTTCCTGCTGTATGCCGAGCTTAAAAACAAAAATTTCTTGGTTTTCACGCTATTCCATTTATCCGTATTCTCCTAGTAAAGAGGACTCTAACTCGCTATAATGATTCAGTATGATTTTTTAAATTGATAGGAGGATATATTTATGAAGGCATATCGCTTTCCGCTTATTTTATTATCTTCTATCCTAATTGGTGGTTTCATTGGTTATTTCATGGGTGCCGATGCAGTTGCTTTAAAGCCGCTTGGTGACATTTTCTTAAACTTAATGTTTACGATTGTTGTACCTCTAGTGTTCTTTAGCATCGCATCGTCTATTGCTAATATGGATGGATTAAAACGTTTCGGTAAAATTATGTCTAGTATGGCTGGGACTTTCTTATTTACAAGTATTTTGGCTGCTATTTTTATGATTATTGTCGTGAAAGTATTCCCGCCAGCACAAGGTGTTGTACTAGAACTAACACAACCTGACAAAGCCGGCAAAGCTGTTAGTGTTGCAGATCAAATCGTCGGTATTTTAACAGTATCTGACTTCTCGAAGTTACTATCTCGTGAAAATATGTTAGCTCTTATTTTCTTCTCTATCTTAATGGGGATTGCAACTTCAGCAGTTGGCGAAAAAGGAAAACCATTCGCTACATTCCTACAAGCTGGTGCAGAGATTTCAATGAAGGTTGTATCTTTCATTATGTACTACGCTCCAATCGGACTTGCTGCTTACTTCGCAGCATTAGTTGGTGAATTCGGACCACAACTTCTTGGAACTTACTTCCGAGCAGCAATGGTATACTATCCAGCTTCTCTAATTTATTTCTTTGTATTCTTCACATTCTATGCATACCTTGCAGGTCGCAAGCAAGGTGTACAAGTATTTTGGAAGAACATGGTCTCTCCTACAGTTACATCACTTGCAACTTGTAGTAGTGCCGCAAGTATTCCAGCGAACTTAGAAGCAACGAAGAAAATGGGTATTTCTTCAGACGTTCGCGAAACAGTTGTCCTTCTTGGTTCTACACTTCATAAAGACGGCTCTGTTTTAGGTGGCGTATTAAAAATTGCTTTCTTATTCGGTATTTTCAACATGGAATTCGAAGGACCGAAAACATTAGCAATCGCACTTGTTGTTTCTCTATTAGTAGGAACAGTAATGGGTGCTATTCCAGGCGGCGGTATGATCGGTGAAATGTTAATCGTATCTCTATACGGTTTCCCGCCAGAAGCACTGCCAATTATCGCAGCAATTAGTACAATCATTGATCCACCTGCAACGATGTTAAACGTAACAGCAGATAACGCTTGTGCGGTAATGACAGCTCGCCTTGTAGAAGGTAAGAATTGGATCAAAAACAAATTTGCTTAATAGAAAGAGGATGCTCGTTTAGAGCCTCCTCTTTCTTTCGTTATTTGTTGATAAGTTGATAGCTCCTCTCGCCACAAATTTGTTAAAATCTTCACAAATATTCCACATCCATTATCCATTCTCCGTACTATAATCATGTATGGAAAAGGAGATGAACACGATGACACAAAGCGCACCTGAATTTAAAGTTTTGCAAAGCATTGCATTTCTCGCTGTCGTTTTGCAAAGTTCCTTATTATATACAATGAATCAAGGAAATGTCTTACTTGAGCAATCCCTCATTATGGGCATGCTATTTAATCTTGCAAAATTCTCAGCACCAGCATTCATATTTATCGTTGGATTTCACTTAATTCGTCACTATACAAAGCAATTAGTATATAAAGAATATATTTCTGAAAAAGCGACACACTTACTCATTCCTTATTTCTTTTGGTCTATTCTTTACTTATTAACAACAAACGATCTTATTACATTACAAGGCGGAATAAAAAGTTTATTACTCGGAACAGCCGCGCCCCATCTTTGGTACGTTATTATGATGTTCCAAATTCACTTATTGTTCCCTTTACTATGCACACTTTTTTATTGGTTTCAAAAACGAACAGAAAATAAAAAAGACATATATAAATATATGACCTTTTTCGCTTGCCTATATTTTCTATTAATGTGGTTCTCTTCTCACTATATTTTTAATGGAGAAAAATTAACAAGTTCAACAATTTTACATTATACAGATCGATCATTTCTATTCTACTCATTCTATTTCGTTATGGGTGGCATTGCCGCTGTAGCACTAAAAACTTGGCGTCTATTCGTCATGAAACATATCCCGCTTATAACAATATTATTTTTCATCTTATTTTTATTCATCAATTATGAGTTGTTTAGTTTTTACGGAGCAAACTCTATTCATTTAACTGTTTCTACCTATTTAAAACCATCTATGTTTTTATATATCGTATGCGAAATTATCATACTGTATGTGTTATCTATTATGATAGTACAGCGTCGTGGTTTCTTATATAAAACGTTACGTTTCATTGGAAATTACACGTATGGTGCTTATTTAGCTCACTTATTCTTCTTGCAACTATGCACAAATTTTCTTTCTTTATTCACACTGCAAGAAAATACTATATTATATAGCCTATTACTATTTGTGTTAACGGCTATTATCTCTATTTCAACAATGGTCATTTGTAGCACAATACCATTTCATACTTGGATTACAGGTCCTTCTCCTACAACAAAGATGAAATGAACGAAGGTTGTATTCCGAAAAAATCATAAAAAACTATTCAAGCCATATATTTGATATAATGATACGCATATAAAAAGAAAGCGAGAGACACCTATGATTAATCAAGTTGGACAAATTATGCTATATGTAAATAACCAAGACGAAACAGTACAATTTTGGACAGAAAAAGTAGGGTTCCAAATCATTGCGGAAGAGAATAACGGAAACGGATTCCGCTGGATTGAAATTGCACCGGCGAAAGAAGCAGGAACAAGCATCGTCCTTCACGATAAAGCGTTAATCGCGAAGATGCAACCTGAACTAAACCTTAATACACCTTCACTTATGTTCTTCTCAAATGACTTAGACCGTCTATATAAAGATCTTTCTGAGAAAAATGTCACAGTTGGACAGGTTGTAGATTTACCTACTGGTAGAGCATTCAACTTTGCTGATAATGAAAATAATTACTTTGCAGTAATGGAACGTAAATAAAAAAGAAGCTATCCGAAAAAATCGGATAGCTTCTTTCATTTTAAGAAACTTGTTCTGCATTCGTTTCTCTATGCTGTATATGGCTCGTGATCCAAGCAATTCCACCGGCAACAACGAGATAACATAACAATATTAAAATTTGCATTTGTAATTGCGACCAATCTCCTAAAGAAATAACATCTTGTAATCCTCTAAGAGAATGAGACATTGGGAGAAACTGTCCAATTTTGCTAAGAACAGCTATGTTTAATTCTCCTGGGAAAGTACCTCCGCTCGTCGCTAATTGCAGGACAAGAAGCGTTACCGCTAAGAATTTTCCAACAAGACCAAATACTGTTACTAACATAAGAATAAATGTCATGAACGTAAAGGAAATAACAATACTTGATAAAACAAAAAGTGGCACACTTGCAACTTCTAATTTCATAACTCCTAGCACAACTACATCTACGAGTAGCGCTTGAATGAGTCCAATTAAATATACCAATCCTAGTTTATTAATAAAATGTACCGTTCCGCTTACCTTCATGTTTTGTCTGCGGCCAAGAGGTAAAATATTCGATGCCATAATTCCGCCAACATAAAATGCAAGTGATAAGAAATATGGTGCAATGCCTGAACCGTAGTTAGGAACGTCAGAAACTGTTGACTTCACTAACTGAACTGGCTCTGAGAACATCGTATTGCGTGCATCATCATTACGAACATCCGCTATCTTCTCTGCGCCCTCTCCTAATTTCGTAGAAAGTTCTTTCGCACCATCATCAAGTTTAACAAGTCCATTTGTTAATTTACTAGCACCGTTATTCAGCTCTGTTCCACCACTCGCAAGCTGATTTACACCTTCTTGCAATGATGTAAAGCCATTTCCCCACTTCATAAATCCATCAGCCAAATTCGATGCACCATCTGCTATCTTTTGCGTTCCAGCAGTAGCTTCATTTAACTTAACTCCGAATGTATTTATGCCTTCTTCAATCTTATGTTGACCGTCAGTAAGCTTCTTCGCACCTTGTGTCAATTGTTGTTGGCTATTATTTAAAGTACTTGTTGCTTTAGCTAGTCCATTAGACGTAGCAACGATTTTTTGAAAGGCGGGATCTTGCTGCACTTCTGGATGATTTTTCACGTACTCTTCTAATTGTTGTTTTATACTATTAGCTGCACCATCCACTTTTACTTGCCCTTCAGCAAGCTTCTCACTTCCGCTCACCCATTCATTTGTACCGGCACTTAATTCACTAACTCCTGATTGTAACGTTTTTTCACCTTGTGCTAATAACTCCATACCACTATGAAGTGATGTCGCTCCTTGACTCAGCTTATTTGCTCCCCCGGTTAAAGCAGATTGACTGGATGCAAGCTTGTCACTTCCTTCTTTCAATTTCGATGTCCCATTACTTAAACGATCAATACCATCCGCAAGCTGATTCGCTCCATTTTTTGCATCGGTCGTTCCTTCATGTAACTTCCCAGCACCATTACTTGCATCACTCAATCCTTGTGCCAAATCTTGAAACTTTGAAAAGACACCTTCTGTATAAGATTTCGTAATACTGTTTGAGATTTTTGTTTTCATATTTTCAACAGCTGTCGTTCCAATTTGAGCTGCTACAAAGTTTTTACCTGGATTTACTTTGTACTGCAACTTTGCCGGCTCTGGTTTCTCATCCATAAGTGTACTTACCTTTTTAGAGAAATTCTCTGGAATCGTAACAACCATATAATATTTATCTTCTTTTAACCCTTCATCTGCATTTTTTTCTGATACGAAATGAAAAGCCAGTTCCTTATTCTCTTTTAAATTTTTAACAAAATCGTCTCCTGCATGAATTGTTTTTTCATCCATCACAGCACCCTTATCTAAGTTCACAACTGCAACGGGTAATTTATCTAATCTTCCGTACGGATCCCAATATCCAGCTAAAAAGAATCCTGAATAAATTAACGGAACGATTAATAAAAAAATTAAAGCGATACGTCCATGTTTATGGTGCCACATCGCTTTCCAATCTTTAAATATTAGTTGAATTCCCTTCATGAAACATACTCCTCTTCTAATTTAACACCCTTCGAATGGTTTAACAGATTTACTATACACGTCACTTTCCATACTGTATAATACATCTTTAATTATCAATTCATTCCTTTTGGTCTATAGAAAGGAGATTCGAAATGGAACTGCTCCAGTTAAAATACTTTCAGACAGTCGCACGACTAGAACATATGACAAAGGCAGCTGAAGAATTGCATATCGCGCAACCTTCACTCAGCAAAACAATCGCTAGACTCGAAAAGGATTTAGGCGTTCCTTTATTTGATCGCCAAGGTCGACAGATTACTTTAAATTCTTTCGGAAAAGTATTTTTAAAACGAGTAGAGCGTATTTTTCATGAATTAAGTGAAGGGGAACGAGAAATTAAAGATTTAGCCGAATTACAACAAAGCTCTATTACACTGGCCGTTTCTATTCCGAGAATATTACCAGAACTACTTGGCTCTTTTTTAATAGAACATCCTAACGTTCGATTCCAACAATTTCTTGCATCTACTCCTTCTATGAAACGACAACTAGATAATATAGAAATTGACTTTTGTATCTCCTCTGTGCCAATTGAAGGTGAGGAAATTATTTGGGAACCACTTATTACAGAAGAAATTTTCTTAGTCGTCCCTTCAGGCCACCGTTTATCCGGCCGAGAAAATATCCACCTGCATGAAGTAAAAGACGAACCCTTTATTAGTATGAACACTGGCTATGGATTTCGGCACTTAACGGATGAATTTTGTAAAGAAGCTGGTTTCACTCCGCATATTGCTTTTGAAGTAGATGAACCGACCGTGATTAGCGACCTCATTAAGCAAGGTCTCGGCATCGCTTTTGTTCCAAGTTTAACTTTATTAAAAAACTCTACTTTAGCATCAAGCAAGTTGCGTATTATTGAACCCACTTGTCAGCGAACCATCGGATTAAGTTGGTCAAAAAAACGTTACTTATCGAAAACTGCTCAGAAATTTCGTGAATTCGTTATTGACTACTTCTCTAATATTAGGACGTAAAATTATATGAACAAATAAAAGGTGCCACCCTCATATGGTGGCACCTTTTATTGTTCACTCTTTTTTAATTCTATTTCAGCTAAAAGTGGTAGTACGTTATCAAAAATATGCGTATTATTATTTTCACCTGTTACATATCCACCGTAATATCTACTAAATACATTGTCATTTCGGAATGTGGCCATATGATCATACAATTCCTTCGCAAACTTTGTATCACCTGTTTGTAGTACGTACAAAATCGTTAGTCCGTAAGCGGCTGGCGATTCATAATTCACAGTTTGTTTTCCCGTTTCTAAATTGTAACGACCGTATAGCTTTCCATCCTTTTGGAACTTCTTCTTTATAAATTCCAAATAAGCAGCTGATGAAAGACCTCCTAAACTCCGATGATATGCAACGTATGATTGGTCAATAAGATTCACTTCTTTATCGTACGTAAATGTACCATCTTCTTTATACTCTTTTGGGAATGCCCAGCCATGCCTTGGATAATCAGCTAAAAATTGAACGACTTCCTGATATTGCTGAGCAGAAACTTTGCCGTACTTCTTCATATAGGAGAATGCACGCGGATTTATGTATGATGTTGTTACATAATTATTTTGTTTCCCTGCATCTGCATCATAATAATCAACATAATAATTATCTTTTTTATTATAACGAAGTACAGCATCACTTAATTGATCGGCAAGGTTTTTATAACGCTCTTCCTTATACATTTCATAAGCACGATATAATTGTTCTATAATACGAAGATCATCTATAAGTGCATTTGTAGCTGACTGCCTCTCTCCCTTTTCAGAGAGTTTCCATAAAACGATATGATTCTTATATATGAAATTATCTTGAATAACCTTTACTTGCTCATCAAATAACGCCTGATCATCTTTATCAAGTGTATACTGTAACCATAATCCCGCCGATTCTGATAATGCTTCACGTCCCTTAGCTTCACCCGTACCTGCCTTAGTATCTACTAAACGATACGTGGCAAGTGTTCCATTGTCATTCACCATATGTCTTAAAATAAAATTTTCTGTACGGTTTCCTTGTAAAGCTGACCAAAATACAATTCCACCTAAAGCGATTAAGAAGATAACTCCAATCCCTATATATAAACGTTTCCGCAATCTTTTCACCTCCCTAGTAAGGCTAACCTTAATTTTATCAGAACATACATAAATTTAAAAAAGACAATCTATTAGATTGTCTCCCGCATTTTTATCCCTCACAAACCTCTTTAGAAGGTTTATATAGCGATTGTACAAGTCGATCATATTCACGACGCGTAATTTCTTTATTATATAGCTTCAATAATAAATCTCTATGCTCTTTTGAAAATGCCATCTTTTTAATGACTTCAGGATACATAAAACACCCTCTCCATTTCACATAAACTTCTTGATTCCGAAAAACAGAACTTATGTTCGCATAAAAGATTATAAAAGATTCCTGAGCAAAAAACAAACAAAACATGACCAACCATTTATTTCTTTCTATTCAAAATATTACAACATTATATTATCATATTCACTTTTTAAATACATATATATTTTTGGTAGTTTTTTTGAATAAATCTTCCAATTCAATCAGAAAATAATGGCAAAAAAGAAGAGGAGTTTACATATGGATACGGTAACATTAGCAAGAGCATTTTTTGGTTCTTCATTAGCATTCCACATTATCTTTGCAACACTTGGCGTCGGACTTTCATTGATGATTTTTATAAGCGAAATACTCTATCACTGGAAGAAAGACTCCGACTATGCCATTATGGCGAAAAGATGGACAAAGGCGTTTGCTATTCTTCTCGGTGTAGCAATTCCAACTGGAACAATTGTTGGTGTGCAAATCTCACTTCTTTGGCCTGGTTTTGCCAAAATTGTTGGGCAAGTTATTTCTGTTCCCTTCCAAATTGAGATTTTCGCCTTCTTTTTGGAGGCTTTATTCATGTCGATTTACGTATATGCAGCTGATAAACTTCCTCCATTTATGAGATTAATCTCGCTATTTTTCGTCATGCTTGGTGCCACGGCATCCGCCGTACTCATTACATCAGCAAATACATGGATGAATACACCAGCAGGCTTTTCAATGAATCCAGATGGATCTGTTTTTAACGTTGATCCGTGGAAAGCTTTCTTTAATCCGAGTTTTGGCACAAGTGCATTCCATGTTGTTATTACGGCTTATGCAACTGGTGCGGCTGTCATTGCTTCTATCGCTGGATTTAAATTATTGAAGAAAAATTTAAGTACACGTGAAATTACTTATCATAAAAAAGGGCTACTATTAGGGCTTGTCGTTACATTTATTACAGGCGCTACGATGTGGCTTTCAGGACATGAATCAGCGATTGCCTTACATAAACACTCACCTGAAAAACTTGCATCTGCTGAAGCTTTATTTGAAACGACATCACACGCACCGCTATCCATTGGCGGAGTTGTGGATCCTAATACACTTGAACTAAACTACGCACTTGAAATTCCAAACATGCTTAGCTTATTAGTGGGACTAGACCCTAGCACTGTCGTAAAAGGTTTAAAGGAATTCCCACAAGAAACATGGCCACCATTTTATACACATACACTATTCAACTTAATGGTTGGCACTGCTGCGTTTACCTTTGCAGTTGCAGCAATTGCGCTCTTATATTGGTACTTCGTTTACCGAAAAAAGGGAACAGAACTACCGAAGTGGCTACTTTGGGGGGCTGCTGCATGCGGACCAATTATGATGCTCGGTATTGAATTCGGCTGGATTTTCAGTTGTAGCGGTCGTCAACCATGGACAATTTATGGTATGCAACGTACCGTCGATGCATCTACACGCGCTGATTTCGTCGGTCCTTTATTTGTTTTGTTCATCATTTTATATATTGGACTCGCTATTTTAACAGTCTTTGTTCTACGTACATTCTTTAGAAGACATCCATTAAAGAATGATTTACAACACCAAGGAGGCGATTCTCATGCATGAGGAAAGTATTGCAATCATCATCTTATGGGCCCTTATTTTCGTATACAGTATACTAGGGTCCATCGATTTTGGTGCTGGTTTTTGGGGCATGGTATACGCAAAACATCCAACGCTCGCTGCCAAACTTGCGAATCGGTACTTATCACCCACTTGGGAAGTAACAAATACGTTTCTCGTCTTCGTCGTTGTCGCATTTCTCGGCTTCTTTCCGAAAGCGGCCTTTACCCTTGCGACAGTAATGTTCGTACCAGTTATGTTAATTTTAGTGCTCGTTGCAGTACGTAGTACATTTATGGTGTTTGCTTACTCCTTGCCGAAATATCAGTACCTTCTTCGGGTTATTTCAGGTATTACTGGTCTCTTAATTCCAGCACTATTAATTACCGTTTTACCCGTTACAGAGGGAGCCTATATTACAATGTCTGAAGGAAAAGAAGTACTCTTGTATGGAAAACTTCTTTCTAGCCCGGTTATCTATTGCTATATGCTCTTCGGAATAACGTCTGAACTATTTCTATCCTCTCTCTTTCTTGCTGATTTTGCGAGAGAACAAAGTTCAGAAGATACGTATAGAATTTATAGAAGAAATGCCATCATCCTTGGTCCTGCAACGCTCGTTACGGCGATCATCGCCCTCGTTGTAATGGATCCTGAAACACATTGGCTTATGCAAGGATTAATAAAGCAATTCCCGTGGTTTACAGTTTCTATTGTTTTATTCGTTATCGGATACTCGTCCCTTTGGTGGACAAACAAAAAGTACAATACACTAGGATATCCTCGCATTGCCGTTTTAGCTGTCGTCGCTCAATATGCATTTGCAAGCTACGCTTACGGCGTCGCGCATTTACCTTATATTATTTATCCTGACGTAACTGTATTTACAAGCTTTACAACGACAGAAACGTTCTATGCACTGCTCATTCTATACGCAATTGGGATTGCAATTTTATTACCAGGATTTATTTTCTTCTGGAATTTATTCTTGAAGGATCGTACTTTTTTGAAGGAAAAATAATATAGTCTTGGGGTCTGTTCCAAAAGGCATTTTGGGATGGGCTCCTTTTGTCATGTTTTGTCGATAAGTCGATATATTTTAAAAATCGCTGATATATTTTCAGTTGCGCCGATATATTTCAATGATCGCTGATATATTTTGAGTTACGCCGATATATTTCAATAATCGCTGATATATTTTCAGTTACACCTATATAAATCTCATTTACTACCTTACTGCCCAATCAATTTATAGACTCCTATCACAATAGTTATTTCACTACTAATGACACTTGTCCTTTAGCATGAAAAACACATATTCGCTTCATCTCGTTATACGTCTAGTTCTTCTTATTTTTTGCTGAATATACTACCAATATAACCTTGAGACAAGCTACATCTATTCAAGGGAAAATAGAAAGGTAGGCAAAATATGAGCATTGAAATATGGATTACTATTATTGTATTCTTCTTAACGATGATTGTTATCTTTTGGCGGCCTCGAGGTTTAAATGAAGCGTGGCCAGCAGCAATCGGAGCTGGTATCATCATAATTACTGGACTTGTATCAAAACCAGACGTCATGGATATTATAAGTAAAATTGGCGGTGCTTCCATAACAATATTAGCGACCATCGTCATGGCAGTTATATTAGAAAGCTTCGGCTTTTTCCATTGGTCCGCAGCGAAACTAGCAAATCTAGCAAAGGGTTCTGGACGCCGCTTATACTGGTATATTCAATTATTATGTTTTCTCATGACTCTTTTATTCAATAACGACGGTAGTATTTTAATTACAACTCCAATTTTAATTCTTCTTCTAAAAAATCTTCAATTAAAACCTCATCAGCAAATTCCTTATTTATTAAGTGGTGCTTTAATCGCTACGGCATCTAGTGCACCAATTGGTGTAAGTAATATCGTAAATTTAATCGCATTAAATATCGTTAATATGACTCTTTATATGCATACTGCTATGATGTTTGTACCTGCAACATTAGGCTTATTATTTATGTCATGGCTCATGTATACAGTTTTGAAGAAAAAACTTCCGAAAAAATTACCTGTTTCTTCATATGATATTGAAGAAATTTTCTTCACGAAAAACTTCCATCCACTAAAAGGAAATAATTCTGTTGATACGAAACAAAAACGGACAAGATTCATGTTAAAAGTATTAGGTTTCGTCTTCCTTATGCGCTGTCTTCTATTCGTTGCATCCTTCTTATCCATCCCAATTGAAATCGTTGCAGTACTTGGTTCACTCGTTCTTCTCATTTGGAGATGGTACTACTTACGAACAAATCCTGTCGACATTTTGAAAAAGACACCGTGGCACATTTTAATTTTCGCCTTCTCTATGTACGTCATTATTTACGGACTCCACAACGCAGGATTAACAGCTGCACTTGTACAATGGCTCGAGCCAATTGTGAATCAGCATCTACTCTATGCTAGCTTTGCAATGGGTGGACTTGTATCCATCCTCTCTAACGTCTTCAATAACCATCCTGCCCTTATGATTGGTACAATTACATTAACAGAAATGGGACTAGATCCAGTCACATTAAAAACAATCTATCTTGCAAACATCATTGGTAGTGACATCGGTTCACTATTACTACCAATTGGTACACTAGCTTCACTCATTTGGATGTATATTCTGAAACAAAACAAAATTAAAGTAAAATGGAAAGACTATTTAAGTGTATCCCTTATCGTTATCCCGCTCACAACAGTCGTCACACTATTCCTCTTATTCTACTGGGTACATCTCTTCTTCGCCTTATAAAGTGAAACTTTAATCAGTGGGGGTTTTGTTCATCCCCCACTGATTATTAGCCTTCACCAATCGGGCTTTTACGGGCAGCCCGACCCCGACCTAACTTCTTTGCTTCCGCTGAATTTTGAGGTGGGGGTCTTACTGCCCACAAATAGCGGGATAAACAACAGAAGCCCCATTTGCTACCGTCTTAGCAAATGGGGCTTCTTCTATAATAAAGTTAGGTACTACAGTGTGATCAATCAAGTAAAGAGGTGTAACATGTTATTGATATAAATGACTACCAGCTTCTTTAAATTCTTCTGCTTTCTCTTTCATTCCTTTTTCAATTGCTTCTGTCGTTTCTAAATCATTTTCTTTTGCATATTCACGGATATCATGTGAAATTCTCATACTACAAAACTTCGGTCCACACATTGAACAGAAGTGAGCTGTCTTTGCCCCTTCTGCAGGCAACGTTTCATCATGATATTCCATCGCACGTTCAGGATCTAAAGATAAATTAAATTGATCGCGCCAACGAAATTCGAAACGTGCTTTTGAAAGTGCATCATCACGCTGATGAGCCGTTTTATGTCCTTTTGCAAGATCAGCCGCATGCGCTGCAATTTTGTACGTAATAACACCCGTGCGTACATCATCTTTATTCGGTAAACCTAAATGTTCTTTCGGCGTTACATAACAAAGCATCGCTGTTCCAAACCAGCCAATCATCGCAGCTCCAATCGCCGATGTAATATGGTCATAACCGGGTGCAATATCTGTCGTTAGCGGCCCAAGTGTGTAAAACGGCGCGCCCTGACAAATATCAAGCTCTTTCTCCATATTCTCTTTAATTAAGTGCATCGGTACGTGTCCAGGTCCTTCGATCATAACTTGCACATCATGTTTCCAAGCAATTTTGGTTAATTCACCAAGTGTTTCAAGCTCAGAAAACTGTGCTTCGTCATTTGCATCTGCAATAGACCCTGGACGTAATCCATCTCCAAGAGAGAACGAAACATCGTACTGCTTCATAATTTCACAAATCTCTTCAAAATGAGTATATAGGAAGTTTTCTTTATGATGGAATAAACACCACTGCGCCATAATCGAACCACCGCGCGAAACGATACCTGTCGTACGCTTTGCCGTGATTGGAATGTAGCGAAGTAATACGCCAGCGTGAATCGTAAAGTAATCAACGCCTTGCTCCGCCTGCTCAATTAACGTATCACGATATACTTCCCACGTTAAATCTTCTGCAATTCCGTTTACTTTTTCCAGCGCTTGATAGATCGGTACAGTTCCAACTGGTACAGGCGCATTACGAATAATCCACTCACGCGTCGTATGAATGTTTTTACCTGTAGATAAATCCATAATCGTATCTGCACCCCAGCGCGTTGCCCACGTCATCTTCTCTACTTCTTCTGCAATAGAAGAAGATACAGCAGAGTTTCCGATATTTGCATTTACCTTCACGTGGAAATTACGCCCGATAATCATCGGTTCTGCTTCCGGATGATTAATATTCGCTGGTAAAATAGCACGCCCTTCCGCAATTTCCTTACGAACAAACTCAGGCTCTACTCCTTCACGAATTGCAACGTATTCCATCTCAGACGTAATAATGCCATTACGCGCATAATGCATTTGCGTAACATTTGCACCTTGCTTCGCTCTAAGCGGCTGGCGATCCATTTGTGGGAAAACAGGTGTATGTTTCGAAGCCACTTTCACACCATCATCCTCTGGTTTCACCTCGCGCCCTTCATATGCCTCTACATCCCCGCGCTCCATGATCCAAGAATGACGCGGCGTTGGAATTCCCTTTTCCAGCTCCACTTTATACGCCGGATCCGTATAAGGACCACTCGTATCATACACACGGACTGGAGGATTTGGGATGCCGTTCGTTTCGCTTTGTTCAATCTCACGCATCGGCACTTTCATGCCTGCGCGTGGTCCATCCACATATACTTTCTTACTCCCTGGTAAACTCGATTTCAATTCAATTTGCTCAGCTGAAACAGATTGTTTCATAATTTTTGTTGCCCCCCTGTTCGTGACAAGGACGAGATATGGCCAGCGCATGCCAAAATAAAAAGAGCCAGGTCCATAAAAAAATAAGGACCTGGCTCATAAAAGACATCATTATGTAAAGCCGTTAACTTCCCTACGCTGGTACGAGCCAGATCAGGTCCAAAGGGTTAAGAAGATCACGCGCTTCTCTCTCAGCCTACGCATACGTTAGGCACCCCTAGTTTATCACTGATTTAATTTTCAATACTTTCCCATCATACACGATAATCTGAAAAATGCAAAGGTTATTTCTTTTTCTCTTTATGGAATCATCCACGTTAAATAATATGCTTGAACATACGTCATAATACCAACAATAATTACGAAGAACACCCTATTGTAAAAATAGTTTATGACTTAACATGGGAGTTTAAAAACATCTTCACCACAAAGAGTGTTGAGAATTTCGACCATTGTATTGAGAAAATGAAAAATACTAATATACAAGAGTTTAAGAGCTTTACGAATGGATTAGCCCGGGATATTGAAGCTGTCAGAAATGCGGTAACTTATGAGAATAATAATGGTCTTGCCGAAGGGAGCATAAACAAGTTAAAGCTTATTAAAAGAATCATGTATGGTCGATGTAAATTCTCCACATTGCGGACAAAGATTCTACTTTTGGAGAGAATGAGACTTTTCAACTAACTTCGGGAAGAACCATTTTTTACTTGCCAAATACATTCATCAGTCCCGTTTGACAAAGAGCCTTTGTCTCTGCTGCATTTCGCTACAACTGCTACTGTTACCTGCCATACAATCTTCAATAGAGATAGGTAACAATTTACTATACAAGGAACAAAATTGACCTGCTCCTCCATTTAGTGATTTAACTATCTTTATTATTCAGAGCTAAAAATCAAAGAGAAAGCTCTTACATTTATTGTAACATTATTTCCTTAATATGTTAATTTTTTGTTGTCTTGTTAGTTAAAGGGGTACTTAGTACAAAAAATAACCGTAGATAGTAGCACGAACACTGTTCTTGTTATAATTAATTTTTTTCAGAACGTCTATAATCCTCTTTTAAAAAATATATGTAAATATAATAAAAAACGAATGATTAATAGAAATATTCTACACCACTCGTTTTTTATCGGACTTCTTTTTACTGTACTTTTATTTTCTTTATGAGTTATTAGAAAAATAATTGTCTATATAAGTCTTTATCTTTTCAAAATTCTTTTCCATAAATAAGATTGCTGGTACTTCAATTATTGGAAGATTATTTTCATTATCAAAAGCTGGACACGGTTTGGGAACTACCAAATAGTCAACTGAGTTTTTATCCCTAATATAATTAATTGAAACATCATAATACTTAGAAAAATATTCCTTCAAATCATCCTGATTCCTTAAAAATGGTAGAGAAAATATTGAACCATAATTTATACCAGCGTCGACAATTAATACAAAACATATTTTTTTCATGATACACCCTCCTCGTATAATAAGTTTTAAGTTAATAACTGTTCCTTGAAAATTAAATAGTTTTTATCTTCAAGAGCTACATCAAAAAAATGATGTATGGGTAAAATTTAGTCTTGGATACTGGGGGATTTACCCAGATAATGGAAGTATAGAAATGGACCCATCGGGAATATGCTTACTCCTCCTGTAGTTCGACCACGTTAAAAGACTGTGACCCAGACCAAAATGCACTGCATACGCACAAGCTGTATCGGTTTCCTTCACTTACCTCTCATAGTGGGGAGGGCAGCTTAGATGAAGGCAATCATTGAATACTCATACGCGAGGTTGTGGCTATGTTTTGGACTCTAGGAAGATCCCACAGTATCCAAGCTCATTCCAAATACTATTCAAAGAAAGGAGGTCCTTTCTTTGAGATTATTCGTAGCTATTGATGTAAGCTCTGAAAAACTTGATGTATGTTTTCTTGACAGTCATGACACTGTTTTGAAAGAAATTTGTCTTTCAAACGATGTGAATGGTGCCAACGCCATTAAGGAGGATGTTTTCCATTTTCACCAGTTGTACAACTATAAAAAAATTGTCATTGGCATGGAATCTACTTCCGTCTATAGTTTCCATCCTTCCATGTTCCTAACGGAAGATAAGGATTTGAGGGCTTTAGACGTGGAAGTGGTCGTACAAAATCCAAAAGCCATCCATCGGTATAAAAAACTCTTTGAAGAAGATAAGACCGATAAAATAGATGCTTTCCGTATTGCCGATTTTTTACGAATCGGACGGTATAATAAGTTTCTTATCAAGGAGGAAAAATACGTTGCCCTTCAACGTTTAACACGATCTAGATATCAACTCGTTCACCAGCAAACAGAATGTAAGCAACACTTTCTGAAGAACCTTTACTACAAATGTAATACGTTATCGAAAGAGTTAAATACCTCTGTTTTTGGTGCGACGATGATGGAAATACTCTCAGATTCCCTTTCGTTGGATGAAATCGCAGAAATGGATCTAGAAGCACTCGCTACTCTTCTTCAGAAAAAGGGGAAAGGACGCTTTAGCGACCCGGAAGATTTAGCGAAAACCATCAAGAAAGCCATACGTGACTCCTACCGACTAGGTAAGGTCGTTCAAGACTCTGTGGACGTTGTATTAGCCACTTATGCACGATTGATTCAAACATTGAAAAAACAAATCAAAGAGATAGAAAAAGCATTACTGCTTTATTCTAAGCCATTCCAGAAGCGAGATATTTAACAAGTGTTCCAGGCATTGGAGTCGTATACGCCGCGGGAATCATTGCGGAAGTTGGACAAATTGAACGCTTTGAGAACGAAGCACAATTGGCCAAATACACCGGTCTTTACTAGAAAAAATCGCAATCTGGAAACTTTGAATCGGAACGAACACCCATGACACGAACGGGAAACCAGTATCTTCGTTATTACATGGTTGAAGCTGCCAACTCTGTACAACTTCGTGAAGCTACTTACCGTGCTTATTATTTAAAGAAATATGATGAAATTCCGAAATACAAACATAAAAGAGCCCTTGTCTAAAGCCGTAACTAGATTCGCTAAATTGTTTTTCAAATATTGAACCCAGCACTTGACTGATTGCTTGTTGAACAACCCTATCCACTACTGTCGGTATTCCCAATTTGCGCATCTTCCATAAAAAGAGCCAGGTCCATAAAAAAATAAGGACCTGGCTCATAAAGACATCATTATGTAAAGCCGTTAACTTCCCTACGCTGGTACGAGCCAGATTAGGTCCAAAGGGTTAAGAAGTTCACGCGCTTCTCTCTCAGCCTACGCATACGTTAGGCACCCCTAGTTTATCACTGATTTAATTTTCAATACTTTTCCATCATACACTATAATCTGGAAAATTCAAAATTTATTTCTTTTGTTGTTTATGGAATCATCCACGTTAAATAATAAGCCTGAACATAAGTCATAATCCCTACAATTATTACGAAGAACAAACTATGCTTCACTGTAAAACGGAACAAATCCGATTCTTTTCCAGCAAGACCAACTGCTGCACAAGCAATCGCAATCGACTGCGGAGAAATCATTTTACCTGTTACACCGCCTGTTGTATTTGCTGCAACAAGAAGCACTTCAGATACGCCGACTTGCTGCGCTGTAATGGCTTGTAAATTCGAGAACAGTGCATTCGCAGACGTATCAGACCCTGTTAAGAATACGCCAATCCAGCCTAAGAAAGGCGAGAAGAACGGGAATAGTCCGCCAGTTCCTGCTAGTGCTAACGCTAACGTAGAAGATAGACCAGAATAGTTTGCGATAAATGCAAACCCTAGTACGAATCCGATTGATAGAATTGGCATTTTTAATTCACTTAACGTTTCTTTAAATGTCACTACTGCATCTTTTACATTCATTTTCAAAATAAACATGGAAATGATACAAGCAATTAAAATCGCCGTTCCGGTTGCTGATAATACATCAAACTTCAGAATTGCCTCGTAAGGCGTTGGTTTATTTACAATCGGCTCTGCTTTCATTACTAGATTATGCAGACCTGGAATTTCAAACTTAAATACAAGACTTGCTAAAGCCCCTCCTGGAGCGAATAATGCCTTAAAGAAACTTTGGCTCCAAATGACTACCATAACCGTTAATACGATAAATGGAGACCATGCTTTTACTACTTTTCCAAACGTTAATTTCGGCATCGATGCTGCTGTCGTTGTTGCTGCTACTTCACTATTTACTTGCCCGGATTGATAAGTTTCTTTCGGCTGCCAAACTTTTAAGAACAGCGCTAAACTAATTAAACTTACAAGTGCCGATGTAATATCCGGAAGTTCCGGCCCTAAAAATGTCGCTGTAATGAACTGCGTAATCGCAAATGAACTACCCGCTACAAGTAACGCAGGCCACGTTTGTCTTATCCCTTTAAATCCATCCATTAAAAATACGATAAAGAATGGAACAAATAATGATAGGAACGGTAATTGATGCCCAGCCATTTGTCCAATTTTATGTGGATCAATACCTGTTACTTGTCCAGCAACTGTAATCGGAATTCCCATCGCTCCGAACGCCACTGGTGCAGTATTTGCAATTAAACAAAGACCTGCTGCGTATAAAGGATTTAACCCAAGACCCGCAAGAAGCGCTGCTGTAATCGCTACTGGTGCCCCAAATCCTGCCGCTCCTTCTAAAAATGCTCCAAATGAAAATCCAATTAAAATAACGAGTAGACGATGATCGTTCGTAATCGATAATACCGATGCACGAATCACATCGAATTGACCTGTTTTCACAGAAATTTTATATAAAAATACCGACATAATGATAATCCAAGCAATTGGCCATAATCCGTATAAGAAACCATATCCGGTCGCTGCCATTGCCATCGTGAACGGCATTTTATAAGCGAATAACGCTACTAAAACTGTAAGTACAACTGTAATAAATCCTGCCACATACCCTTTCATGCGGAAAACTGCTAAAGCTAAGAAAAAAAAGATAATCGGAATAAGTGCGACCGCTGCCGAAATCCAAATGTTTCCGAATGGATCATAAACTTGTGTCCATGTGTTCATTGTTCTCTCCCCCTAAAGAATCCCCTTTTGAATAGAATAACCTCATCAATAGACTATCAGGTCATCATACCTTTAAGTCTAAAATAAAAAAACGTTTAAGAAAACGTTTTCAACAACTTTCATTTATACTGTACCATAACAATTTCTATTAAAAAAGATTTTTTTGAAAATTTTATTATTTAACAGAAAATCTTACAAAATCGTCACGTTCTTGTAATGTTCATCGATAGGAAGTTTGCCAAAATTATTGCATAATAATAGTATAACAACAGAAATTATTTATGAGGTGATATATATGAACGGAAATAAAATATTAGCTGCGTTATCATACTTTAGTGTACTATTTGCCCCTATCTTATTCCCTATTATCGTTTGGATTGTAGGAGACGCTGAAACAAAACCACATGCAAAACGTGCTCTATGGACACACATCATTCCAAGTATCGCTACATTCATTGGCGTAACTATTTTAGGAATTATGGGTCTTGGATCTAATCAACCAGATGTAACACTTGGAATTGGATCAATGATTGTCTTAGCTATTTGCGGAATCATCAGCTTATACTACTTCATCTGGAACATTGTAAAAGGAATTAAAGTGCTGAAAGCTTAATTTTAAACAAACATTTGTTTAAAAAGGGCCCCTTGCAAATTGCAAGGGGCCCTTTTCCTAATTCGTTCACTTTATCTTCTGCGTTTCTTCTTTTTTCTCATCATTTTCTTTCGGCGCGTATTCACTTTATCCGCTATAATGTGGAGCGTACTTGCCACAACAATTCCCATTAAGAACGTTACAATTTCAACCTCATGTTTCTTCGCAATTTCTATTAAATTACCATCCAGTGCGATTACATTTAATAGAAATAAAAATGGAGAAAAGACGATTAACATGTACGCAATACGAATCACATCACCAAGTATAATCGTATGCGTAAAGAAAGATCGATGCGGCATTACTTTTTTATAAGGATACCAAAATATACGTAAGAAACCCCATTTGTTATAAGCATTACTGTACGTATCTAAATCCGGTGTTAAAAATGAAGTACCTACTAAAAAACCAATTGCAAAAGTTAATAAAAAATCAAAATTTGTTAATCCATACGAAAAGAGCAAAAACAAAACAACCGGAAGGGATATTAAGTTTATTTTCGTATGCGTTCTTCCTGATGGCATAATGCACTTCCTCGCTTACGTTCGTCCTGTCACCTCATGACAGATTTCACCTATTGACCTAATTTCTGATCGATAAATGTTGTGTCTATATCCGAACCAAACCATTCTGCCAACTTCACTCGTGCCTTATCTTTCACATCTTCATTAACGTATAACGACACCTGTATTAGTGCGGCCGTTAACGCCCCTAAATCATCCGTATAGCCAATTCCAGCAATGAAATCTGGAATCGCATCAATCGGTGCAATAAAATAAGCAAGTGCTCCAATTACAATAATTTTCACTCGTTTTGGAACATCGGGTCTTTGCAAAACGTAAAACAGTAATAAACTTGCATAAATGACCGACTGCCCTGCTTGCTTTGCAACATGTTTTACTTTCTTCCAAAACGCTTCAACTGAAAATTTTTGTTTCATGTAAAAAGCCTCCCTATTTTTAAAAAGAAATAAGCTACAATATGTTATCAGTAAAAGTTCATGGAAATTACACAAAACCTATCAATGAACTTTTATTGTAACAAACAAACTAAGAAAGAACAAGTGTTCGTTAATTTTCACACGATTTCCTTCATATAATAGATTTCTAGATAACCCTTACCCATCTTCGTTTCTTATTTCTCAACAAAGAAAATTTTCACTTCTACTTAACATTCTGCTCTACCTTTGTTATATTTTCTAGTTGACGGACATATAAACGAATGTTAAAGTTTTCTCTGGTAGTGACAAATCTTATACAAAAAATGTAAAATGTTATAGTGTTTCTCAGAAATGAATTTTGTTGTATAATACAGAAATGACGTTATGCTTATGAGCAACAAAAGAAACCAAAAGGGTATGCATAGTTATAGTCGTATATGGGTGAATATAGAACCTTTAATTATGGCCAAGAAAACTATGTATTTTTTATTTTAGCATTTTTCGCTCCAAAATCGACCAAGCCTGATAGAGAAAGGGTGGAAATGAATGAAAGAAACCTTGAAATCACAATTTCAAAATGTGCGTTTCACTGTATTCGTAGCTTTAGCCTTATGGCTGAAAACTTACCTTATTACACGCACAAGCTTTGACTTAAAACTTGAATCTTTCATGCAAGAATTCATTTTATTCCTTAGCCCATTAGCAGCATCATTACTGCTTGTTGGTCTTGCATTATTTGCAAAAGGGAAAAAACGTAACTATATAGCACTTGGAATTAATTTTGTCTTAACAATCGTTCTTGTTGGTAACGTAATGTTCTACGGATTCTACAATGACTTCGTTACATTACCGGTGCTAGGACAAACATCTAACTTCGGAAGTTTAGGTTCTAGTGTGAAAGAATTATTTAACTACAAAATTATCCTTGCATTTGCAGACATTATCATTTTCTTCGTTCTATTGAAGAAAATGAAGAACTTTGCACCTACAGAGCGTGTAGCACGCCCGATGCGTTCTCTATACTTCGTATCAACAGTTGCTATTTTCTTCGCAAACTTAGGACTTGCAGAAGCTGAACGCCCAGAACTATTAACACGTTCATTCGACCGCGTTATGCTTGTTAAAAACTTAGGATTATATGTACACCAAGTATACGATCTTGGCTTACAAGCAAAATCAAGTTCACAAAAAGCGTTCGCTGACGGTAGTAAATTACAAGAAACAGAAAACTACGTAAAAACAACACAAAGTAAACCAGATCCAAATATGTTCGGTACTGCAAAAGGGAAAAACGTAATTGTTGTCTCTCTTGAGTCATTACAAACATTCTTAATTGGTGCAACAGTTAACGGACAAGAAGTTACACCATTCTTAAACCAATTTACGAAAGAAAGTTATTACTTTGATAACTTCTTCCATCAAACTGGACAAGGTAAAACATCTGATGCTGAATTCCTAGTAGATACTTCGTTATATCCACTAGACCGCGGTGCTGTATTCTTCACACACGGTAATAATGAATATACAGCAACTCCAGAAATTTTACGTCAGCAAGGGTATCACACGTCGGTATTCCACGCAAACAACGCAACATTCTGGAACCGTAACATTATGTACCCAGCACTTGGTTATGATCGTTACTACAACGAGCTTGACTACAAGATTACGCCAGAAACAAAATTAAACTGGGGATTAAAAGATATCGAGTACTTTGATCAATCTATTGATATGTTAAAACAAGTGAAGCAACCATTCTATACTCGCTTCCTTACTTTAACGAATCATTACCCATTCACTTACGATGACAGTACAAAATTAATCGACGAATACAATTCTGGTGATGGAGTATTTGACCGTTACATGGTAACTGCTCGTTACTTAGACGAAGCAATGAAACACTTTATTGAGCGTCTAAAAGCAGAAGGTATTTACGACAACTCAGTAATCGTATTCTACGGTGACCACTACGGTATTTCTGAAAACCATAACCGTGCAATGGCACAGTTCTTAGGAAAAGAAGAAATCACTGCATTTGACCATATGAACTTACAAAAAACACCGATGTTTATTCACGTTCCGGGTCAAAAAGAAGGTAAAACAATTTCGAAACCAACTGGTGAAATTGACATTAAACCAACTATTCTAAACTTACTTGGTGTAGATTCTACAAATGACGTTCGATTCGGTCATGATGTATTCTCACCTGATAATAAAGGATTTGTTGTTCTTCGTGACGGTAGCTTCGTTACAGATAAATACATGTACACAAACAGTACATTCTACGATCGTGCTACTGGCGAAGTTGTACAATTACCGAAAGAAGAATCTCAACCACTAATTGATCGCGCCCAAAATGAATTGAACATGTCTGATAAAATCATTGAAGGTGACTTACTTCGCTTCTCTGAAAGTAATAAGATCAAAACTGGTGAAGTAAAAACAGTTATTAAAGAAGAAAAGAAGAGTGCTGAGTAATCTCAGCCTCTTTTTTTATTTTCTTCCATACAACTACTTATATTCATTAACTTTAAAATTACATAACCTTTACCAAATATTCACATAGTGTTAATGAAGAATCTCTATAATAAAATATGTAAACAAGGTTCTACATATTTCTTATCTCTCATCTTTCGTAAGATCCCTTAAAGAAGTGTGTAAATCTCTTGTTTCTACTTTCTTATAATTGTCTTTCAACATGTTTTGTTTCCATACACAAAACATTCAACGAGACAATGTCCCTATGAAAGATAGCTACCCTCCTTGTGCAGCATTCCATAAGAATGTTGCTTTTTTTTATTTAAAAGCAGGATTCTCATTCTTATTTTCGAATTTGTATATACAAAATGCTGTAAAGTGAAACTTTAATCAGCCCTCACCAATCGGGCATTTGCGGGCATATGTAGAGAATTACTTACATAAAAATTACTATAGTGATTCTTATCTCGCATGAATGAAAGTTTCACGTTACTTACGTACTTACGAAAGGATGGGACGGAAATTGGCATACGAAAAATTTGTACTTTGGAATGATGAAGTTATTGATACAACAAAACAACAAACGTACATAGAACTTGAAGAAAGAGGTTTGCAGTTCGGAGATGGTGTCTACGAGGTTATTCGCCTATATAAAGGGAACTTTCACTTATTAGATCCGCACATAACGAGATTATATCGATCCATGGAAGAAATAGAATTATCGCTCCCTTTCTCAAAAGCTGAACTCATCACTTTACTTTACAAATTAATTGAAAGAAACCATTTCCACGAAGATGGCACAATTTATTTGCAAGTATCTCGCGGTGTACAAGCTCGCACACATATATTTTCATATGACAACCCTCCGACAATTTATGCCTATATTACAAAAAAAGAAAGACCAGCGTTATGGATCGAATATGGTATACGCGCTATATCAGAACCGGATACTCGATGGTTACGCTGTGACATTAAATCATTAAATTTATTACCAAACGTACTAGCTGCTACGAAAGCTGAACGGAAAGGCTGTAAAGAGGCACTTCTCGTAAGGAATGGTATTGTAACGGAAGGAAGTCATTCCAACTTCTTTTTAATTAAAAACGGAACCCTTTACACACATCCAGCCAATCACCTTATTTTAAATGGCATTATTCGTCAATATGTCCTTTCTTTAGCGAATACTCTTCACATACCTGTACAGGAAGAACTTTTCAGCGTTCGTGACGTTTATCAAGCAGATGAATGCTTTTTCACAGGCACAACGATTGAAATTTTACCAATGACCCACCTCGATGGAACCGCGATTCAAGATGGGCAAGTTGGACCTATCACCAAAAAACTGCAAAAATCTTTTAATAAAATCTTGTTACAATCCAATATGTCATCTTCTTAAACACGAATAATTTCTGTCCTTTCATATTCAATATATGCATTTAAATGGAAATCAAGGTGTAAATTTATGCCTTGATTTTTTCTTGTAATCTTTTTGTCATATTCAGATTCCCACATAAGCCTTGACAGTAATCGACATGCTCTTTAGAATTTTTAACAGTTGGTAAATATTTCTTCACTACATTACAGACAGAAAGGAATCGACAAATTATGAAAAAGTATCTTGCCGGTCTTGCGGCAGTGTCTGTAGCAGGAGGAGCAGCACCTACACTTGATAGTGTTCAAGCTGCACCTGAACAAAATACACAAAAAGCTGCTACAACTGTCCAAGCTTCTGCGTCAAACAACTCATCTTATACGGTAAACGCGAGCGTCTTACATGTTCGTGCGGGATCAAGCACTTCTCACGACATCATCTCACGCGTTTATAACGGTCAATCATTAAACGTGATTGGCGAAGAAAATGGTTGGTTCAAAATTAACATTAACGGAAAAACAGGCTTTGTTAGTGGCGAATTTGTATCAAAAAGTGGAGCAGCAAACAACAATGTAAGCACAGGTGGAAACAATAAAGTTACTGCTGATGTATTACGTGTACGTACAGCTCCTAACACTTCTAGTTCTGTTTCTGGACGTGTATATGAAGGACAAACATTAAACGTAATTGGACAAGAAAATGGTTGGGTGAAAATTAACCATAATGGACAAGTAGGTTATGTAAGTGGCGAATTCGTATCTGGCGTTTCTTCTAATGCGGGTTCTTCAAACAACAATACGAATAATAACAACCAAGAAGTAAAACCAGCAAGCGGAAACTATACAGTAAATGTATCTTCCCTTCGCGTTCGTACAGGTCCTAGTACTTCTCACACAACTGTAGGTTCTGTCAAAAAAGGACAAGTAGTACAAGTTGTCGGCGAAGTTCAAGATTGGTTCAAAATCAATTACGCAGGACAAACTGCTTATATAAGCAAAGACTACGTAACAAAAGGCGGTTCTAACGAAAACGTTACAGAAGGCAACAAACAAGAGCAAAACAATAATAATGGAACTATTCAAACTGGTGGTTCTTACGTAGTTAACGCTACATCTTTACGTGTTCGTACAGGCCCTGCCGCTTACCATAGTGTAATTGGTGGCGTTTTAAACGGTACAACATTAAACGTAGTTGGATCTGAAAACGGTTGGTTTAAAGTAAATTACCAAGGAAAAACAGGCTTTGTTAGTAGCGAATTTGTAAAATTCGTTAAAGGTGGCACTACTACTCCTGAGCAACCAAAACAACCTGAAAAACCTAACCAAGGTGCAATTGGCGACTATTACATTAATGCTTCTGCACTAAATGTACGTAGCGGCGAAGGTACAAATTATAGAATCATAGGCGCACTTCCACAAGGTCAGAAGGTTCAAGTAATCTCTGAAAACTCTGGATGGAGCAAAATTAACTACAACGGTCAAAATGGTTATATCGGAACACGTTACCTATCTAAAACACCAGTTGGAGGCGCAGTAGATAATAAGCCTAACAATAACCAAAATAACAATCAAAACAATAACAACAACAATAATTCTACCACGTATTTAAGAAATTTGGTCATAACATTAGCCGTCAAAGTGTTGCGGGATATTGGAGTAGCCTACCACAAACTTCAAATCCACAACCAGGTGACTTAATTTATTTCCAAAATACTTATAAATCAGGTCCTTCTCACATGGGTATTTACCTTGGGGGCGGATCATTTATCCAAGCTGGAGATAAGGGTGTAGCAATCGCTTCATTAAGTAACTCTTATTGGAAGAGCCACTTCTTAGGATACACGAAAGCACCTTAATTAATAGTTTCCAAGCCTTCTAGTTTACTAGAAGGCTTTTTGCTATGAGTTCAACATATTACTCCCTTTGTCCTACCTTCCCTCTACAAAAATAATGTATCCATTCTTCCATTTCATACACTTTATTCTGCAAAAATAATCCATAACGTTATCATAATGTATATATTTTCATAAAAAACATAACCTATTTCATGTCTATTTATTTTATATGTGTTTTTTTGAAGAATTTTCTTTTTATTTAAACTTTTCATTAGACGTTTGACCTCCGATGTCCATTATGATAAGTTACTTAAGATGTTATATTCGTAAACGTATAGACAACTGGTTTATACACTGTTTTTACTATGAGGAAGGAGCATACACTGCATGAATCTTTTATGGGGAATTGGCGGCGTGATTGGAGTATTAGCAATTGCTTTCTTACTATCTTCCAACCGCAAAGCTATTAATTGGCGCACAATTTTAATTGCGCTAGCATTACAAATGTCATTTTCATTTATCGTATTACGATGGGATGCTGGTAAAGCAGGTTTAAAACACGCTGCTGACGGTGTTCAAGGATTAATTAATTTTTCTTACGAGGGAATTAAGTTCGTTGCTGGGGATTTAGTCAACGCAAAAGGACCTTGGGGATTTGTATTCTTTATTCAAGCACTACTTCCAATCGTATTTATTAGTTCATTAGTAGCAATCTTATATCATTTCGGTATTATGCAGAAATTTGTTAGCGTCGTTGGTGGTGCATTAAGTAAACTTCTGGGAACTTCTAAAGCAGAAAGCTTAAACTCAGTAACGACTGTATTTTTAGGACAAACTGAAGCTCCAATCTTAATTAAACCTTACTTAGCACGCTTAACAAATAGTGAATTCTTCACTATTATGGTAAGCGGTATGACAGCTGTTGCTGGATCAGTTCTTGTCGGCTATGCAGCAATGGGTATTCCGTTAGAGCACTTATTAGCAGCTGCAATTATGGCCGCTCCATCAAGCTTATTAATTGCGAAACTAATCATGCCAGAGACAGAAAAAGTAGATAATAACGTTGAACTTTCTACAGAACGTGAAGATGCAAACGTTATCGATGCAGCTGCACGTGGTGCATCTGAAGGTATGCAACTTGTTATTAACGTAGCAGCAATGTTAATGGCTTTCATCGCATTAATCGCTTTATTAAATGGTCTATTAGGATTAGTTGGGTCTTTATTCCATATTAAACTTAGCCTTGATTTAATCTTCGGCTACTTATTATCACCATTTGCAATCTTAATCGGTGTTTCTCCAGGTGAAGCTGTACAAGCAGCAAGCTTTATCGGTCAAAAACTTGCAATCAACGAATTCGTTGCATACGCAAACTTAGGACCACACATGGCAGAGTTCTCTGACAAAACAAATCTAATTTTAACATTCGCAATCTGTGGATTCGCAAACTTCTCTTCTATCGCAATTCAGTTAGGTGTAACAGGAACGCTAGCTCCTACTCGCCGTAAACAAATTGCACAATTAGGGATTAAAGCAGTTATCGCTGGTACATTAGCGAACTTCTTAAACGCAGCAGTTGCAGGTATGATGTTCCTATAAACTTATATAGAGTCTTCTCTTTCTCCAAGAGAAGACTTTTTTCATGCAATCCAAGCGTATTATATATATCTATCAAGCACCTTATCCCAAATATAAGAACATTATGATACAATAATGTTTAGATCTTTTTATTTTTCTGATGAAAATAGAAATACTACTTGTTGTTGCCCTTCAAAAGAATTTAAAGACATAGTCAATTTCTTAATAATTGCACATACTACAAGTATCTATGGATGAAATAGCTTTAAGGAGGAAAGTTTTGTGAAAGATAAGTTCTATAAAATCCTCTCTATGTGGATTCTACAAATTGTATTTTATTTTACTACTGTACATGTGACGAATTATGAGCATGCGCTCATTTTTACAATAATATACGTAATCGTAAATGTACTATTCTTATTTTTAGCTGACAAAACAGCATTTATTTTCTTCATACTAGGAACCATTATTTCCGTATTTTATTTATTTTATGAAGCATGGCTTCATTTATGGAGTACATCAGTTCAATGGCAATATATGATTACCCACTTCCTGATGGCAGCTAACTTCTTCATTGTATACATAACAACTCACCTATTGAAAAAAGTGATTCATGAAAATAAAACTTTAACTGAGCGTGTGAGAACGTTGGAACAATATATTGGAGAATCAAAATTACTAACAAGACAAGAATTCGAGAGACGCCAAGCGTTATTAACGACTGCAATGAATCGTCGTAATGAAACAGGCTTTATTGTTTACTTTGATTTCACTTCCTTTAGTAAATATACGAAGGAAAGTGTTATGGACCGTGTAGCTTCCTTATTAGTTGAAACCGTAAGGAATGATTTTGACCTTGCTGCTGAATATGATAATAATACACTAGTTATTTTATTACAAAACACAAATGAAGCTGGTGCTGACATTGTAATGAACCGCCTAAAGCCAAAAATGGAGCAATGGCTTGCAGCTGAAGCAATCCGAGATATAAAAATTTCACGCGAGCAAATTGGAAACAAAGGACAGACATTGTTATGATGACTCTCGTTATACTTCTTTTATTTCTTCTTTTTTGCGTACTCGTTTTTTGGATTAGTATCACATTTTCAATTAAATATGTTCTTATTTTTACGGCCTTTCTATTCTCTGGCTTACTCGTTTACTACTCTTTCTTAACAATTGCGGGCTTAATTCACCGAAATAGTAAACGAAAAGATCGTACATTAGAACATTATCCGAGCGTCGATATTTTCATCCCTGCTCATAATGAAGGGGTCGTTATTAAAGATACTTTAGAGGCAATGGCGAAGATTGAATATCCAGGAAAGCTAACCATTTATTTATTAAATGATAACTCTCAAGATGAAACACCTGAAATCGGCGATGATTTTGACAAAGCTTATGCCCACATTCGTCACATTCGTGTTCCACCCGGTGAACCGAAGGGTAAATCACGTGTACTAAACTACGGCCTTAGTATTTCAGATGGTGAATACTTCTGTGTTTACGATGCAGATAACCAGCCTGAACCACACGCACTGCGAATGCTTGTAGAGCACGCTGAAACAACTGAAGATGCTGTTGGGGCTGTTGGACATGTTCGTACAGTTAATGAAAAGCGAAACTGGCTGACGCGAATGATTTCGCTGGAATTTCAAATCTTCCAGCTCCTTATGCAATCTGGACGCTGGTTACTATTCCAAACAGGTTCACTGACAGGAACAAATATGCTTCTTCGTCGCTCCGCACTAGAAGAGCTTGGTGGCTATGACCCTTACGCAATTGCAGAAGATGCTGAATTAACATTACGAATTACACAAAAAGGTTATCTCTTACCAATCGTCCCAGAATCAGTTACTTGGGAACAAGAACCAGAGCATTTAAAAATTCTTATTAAACAACGTACACGTTGGCTCCAAGGGAATTTATACATTTTAGAAAAAATGTTCTCGTCATTAAGTTTCTTTAAAGGAAAACTTCTCGTCCATTCCTTACAACAAGTTCTAGTGTATGTTGTATTTTGGCTATTCCTAATCATTTCGAACGTTTGGTTTGTAATTGGGCTGCTCGGGATATTCCAAATTCAATATAGCATTCCGCTACTATTTATGTGGTATGTCGCATATATTACATATGTTTCTCAATTATTTAGTGCCCAGAGTGTCGAGCGAACCTTTACACCGACTAATATTTTTATTAGCGTTATTATGTACTTTACGTACGCACAGCTCTTTACGTACTTATTTATTCGTAGCTTAATCTTATACTTACGTGCAAAGAGCAAGAAACAAGTCATTGGCTGGGATAAGACAGTTCGATTCAAAAAAGATAAATAATAACAATAAGCACAGAGCGCCGTATGCTCTGTGCTTATTTATTGCCGTATAAATTATATATCAGACAATACCCCTTAGCTGAAAGTAATTTCACGTCCATCCCCCAACGAACGATCGACCTTCATTTATATACGAAAAAGTGATTGCTATTTTTGTAGAACCAATTGCTTCTCTTGCTGTTCTTTGCGCGTTTCAGTCTTAGGTTCCGTGCTTTCTTGGACACTACGATGTGCCACACGTTTCAAACAAATATGCTTCCACTTTCTTTCGTAACGTTTCATTATTCTAGATGTCCCCCTTGAATGCGCTTTAAAACTATTTGAAATCGCTTACAGGAAATAATATAGCACATATATATAAACGTGACAACACATTTCCGACATATTTTTGACAAAAATACGAATAGAATTCGTAAGGTATCGAATATTGTCGAAACCTATCGTTTTTTCTTCGTATAAAAGGCATACTACTTATATGGTAAAGTATTTTATTTCCCCTACCCGCATTTCAAATTCCTTCTATATAAAGTGAAACTTTCATTAGCCATCACCAATCGGGCTTTTACAAGCAGCTCGATTTATTTGCTTTTGCTGAATTTTGAGGTGGGGTTCTTACTGCTCAGCAAATAGAGGGATAAAAAAGAGCTGATATGAAATCAGCTCTTTTCCTTCTATTATTAATGACGCTTCATACGTCCTTCTTTTTGTAACTCTTTAAATAATGCTGCCATCATAAAGAAAATAACAAAGACGAATGGGAATGCTGCAATGATAGCTGCCGTTTGTAAGGCTTCTAATCCGCCAATATATAATAGCGTAGAAGCTATCGCGGCTAGAACGATACCCCAAATCATTTTAATACGATTTGGTGGGTTTAAACTACCATGTGTCGTTAACATCCCTAAAACGAATGTTGCAGAGTCTGCAGATGTAATAAAGAATGTTGCAATAAGTAAAATACCTAAAACCGATAAAGCTGATCCAAAGCTGCCCATCTGATCGAACATAGCGAATAATCCTACTTCTGTTCCCATTTCTTTCACTTTGTCGAAGATATGTGCATCACCAAACAGCTCCATATGAATACCAGTACCGCCGAACACAGAGAACCAAAGTGCACCAATTACGGTCGGCACAAGTAACACACCGATAACAAACTCACGAATCGTACGACCTCGTGAAACACGAGCAATAAACGTACCTACGAATGGTGACCATGCAATCCACCATGCCCAATAGAAAATTGTCCACGATTGAATCCATTGGTTTCCACCTTCGTCTAATGGACTTAAACGGAAGCTCATGCTTGGTAATTCCTGAATATAAGAACCGATTGTTGAAGTGAAGTAATTCATAATAAAGTTTGTTGGACCCGCAAATAATACAATGATCATAAGTGCGAACGCAAAAATAATATTCGTATTACTTAAATATTTAATTCCTTTATCAAGACCTGTTTGCGCAGATAACATAAATAATACTGTTACGATTGCAATAATAACTAACTGAGTCGTTAATGAGTTCGGGATAGATGTTAAATAACTAACACCACCTGCAATTTGTTTTGCACCGAGACCTAATGATGTTGCAACACCAAACACAGTTGCGAAAACAGCTAACACATCAAATGAATGAGCAATACGCCCGTGTTCCCCGCCCTTAAATAACGGACCTACTGTCGCACTAATCGTACTTGCTTTTCCTTTTCTAAAGGTAAAGTAAGCAATACATAACGCTACAAACGCATATAGTCCCCAAGGATGTAATCCCCAATGGAAAAATGAAAAACGCAGTGCAAGGCGCGCACTTTCCTCAGTTGCACTATCTCCAAACGGAGGTGCGTATAAATGGTTTAATGGTTCGGCAACGCCCCAGAAAACTAAGCCAATACCCATACCAGCACTAAATAACATAGCAAACCATGTCATATAACTATAATCAGGTTCGTCATCATCTTTACCTAAACGAATAGAACCGTATTTCGAAACAATTAAAAAGATAGATACACCTAAAATAATAGAAACGGAAATAATATAAAACCATCCAAACTTACTAACTAATGCAGTTTGAATTGCGGTTGTTACATTTCCTAAGCTACCTTTTCCAATAATAGATTCGGGAATAATCCCCCAAATTGTAAATGCAATACATAATGTTAATGAAACGATGAATGTTTTTGTCAGTTTCCTCATCAAATCCCCCTTCGTAGGTTTCGTTTTTGTAAATAACATAAATTCCGATATGTAAAATCGGATAGAAAACTATAATTTTGCGGTGATTTTCTTACTTTCACCTTCACCAATTCGAATTCTTATGGACAGCCTTACCTTTCGTATAACCTTTTCACTCTGCAAGAGCTACAAGTTAGAAATACTGCTGTCAAATTGTGTGAGAAAAACGCGGATAGGAATGTATTTTCCTAAAAAAGGATGTGTTACATATGTAAAAAAGGGCAAAGTTCTTCCTTGCAACCCTTTCGTTTTGTAACAATTATGCGGTTTTTTTGCTAGTATATAGCACGTGTTTATAGCTTCACAAACAAAATGTTTATGTTTATATAACTATATTACCCATAAAACGGTAAAATACTCAAGGAATGTAATCGTTTAGTAAACATCATGTAACATTCCTGTAACATTCTTATTTACGTCGAAAAAAACATGTTGTATTAAATATTTTGAATATAACTAGAAACCTATGAGTCATATAGAATGAAAAACGCTTTCCTATATTTTTTGTTATATTACAGGATGTTAACGACTTATTACGAATGGTTTGTAATTGTGTGTTTTCCCCAAATCCGAAAAAATCTGTTGCTATAATGAGGACACGAAAACAAACGCAATGGAGGCTATCATGAAAAAATTAATTGGTATAGCAACAGCAGCAGTTTTTGGTCTTGGGATTTTCACATCATCTGCTAATGCAGAAACTGTTGTAACAACAGACGTACTAAACGTACGCGAAAACCCTACTACGGAATCAAAAGTTGTCGGTAAATTACTAAACGGTAATAAGATAGATGTTCAAAATACAGAGAACGGATGGTCAAAAGTTACTTTAGACGGTAAAGACGCATTCGTAAGTGCAGAGTTCACAAAAAGCATCTACTACGTAACAGCTAACGTATTAAACGTACGTGCTGAAGCGAACACAAACTCAGAAATTCTTGGAAAGTTGAAGAAAGACGATGTAATCGAAACAACGAACCAAGTACAAAATGAGTGGTTACAATTTGAATATAACGGGAAAACAGCTTATGTTCATGTTCCTTTCTTAACAGGTACAGCACCTGTAATTGAGAAACAAGAAACGACTGTTCCTGCTAAAGCTGAAGCACCAGCTAAGGCTCAAGCACCTGCAGCACAAGTAAAACCAGCTGCTAAGCCTGCTGTGAAAGCTGCTGAAACTAGCACACCATCTGGTGGTCGTGAGTTAACAGTTGTAGCTACAGCATATACAGCTCACCCGAGCGAAAACGGTGGCACATATGGCGGCCGTGTATTAACTGCAATGGGTCATGATTTAACTGCGAATCCAAACATGAAAATGATCGCTGTTGACCCGAAAGTAATCCCATTAGGATCTAAAGTATGGGTAGAAGGTTACGGAGAAGCTATCGCTGGAGATACTGGTGGTGCAATTAAAGGTAACCGTATCGACATCTTACTTGGATCAGATAGCGCTGCTCAAAAATGGGGACGCAAAACTGTTAAAGTGAAAATTTTAAAATAACCAATGACTGCTAAATTACAAGCCGGTTCTCTTTATTGAGAGCTGGCTTTTATTTATTTATAATACATATAAGGAGGCTATGCCCATGAATGTACAAGCAAAAGTAGACTGGATTGGTACGCCAAAGCCGTACATATATAAAGATGAAGTAACATATAACGCTACTTCTATTGATTTCTCACTCGCTGGCGATGATAATCGCTATAAGTTAATTGTGCTCAAGTCTGAAAACAATACACATTACAAAATTGTGCAATATGGAATAAAACCAGGCTCTCAAAAACCATTTCCTATCGACATTCCATTTGAACAAAATATGTTGCCAATTATAGAGCAAATATTACATGATCCGTATGTACAAGCGATATTAAAAGAAACGCACTCATAATTGAAAAAAAGATATCACCTCGCCGGATTTTTCGGCTAAGTGATATCTTTTTTATTTTCCCTTCATGAACAAAGTTTAAGAAAAATATATCAACGATTTTCCGAATATATCTATCATAAATCGCAATATATCAACGATTTTTCAATTATATCTATCATAACTTACGATATATCAACGGTTTGACACGAAATATCGATTTAGCTACAAAAAAGAGGCTGTTCAAATATTGAACAGCCTCTTTCATATTAACGAGTTGGACCAGATACATCTTCTGATTTCAACGTATTATTTGCACCAAGAGAATGATACAGCATCTTTCCATTTCCATTCACAGTTACAATATGTTCGTTATTAAAACTTTTGAACTTCACAGATCCATCACCGTAACGAATGTGATACTCTTCATATGTCGTTACTTTATATTTCGTATCACTTTGACGCTCTACATTACGAACTTCCATCGTTAATAAGTCTTCTGTAATTCCTTTTTTGTGTAAATACTGTATATAATCACGGTCTTCCTTATACGATTTCCCGCTCTTATCATAATTATTTTCAATTAAACTAAAATCATTTAATGAAATTGCACGTACGTTATCATAAATATGATTTTTTACAAATTCGCCCACTGCTGAATTTGATGTTTCTTTCGGGAATTTTAAGTAATACGTGCTTTGGTCTCCAATTTTAATACTTTCAGATTTCATCACACCAAAATCAGTAGTTTTCTCTAAATGTACTTCTACTGTTTCATCTGTGGATACAGGACCAAGCTTATAACTTCCATAACTTAATTTTCCACGTTTTTTCCCGTTCACAAATACAGTTGCATCACTTTCATCAGAAGAAATGCTTACATACTTGCCTTCAAGCGATAAATCAATTTTCACTTTCTCGCTCTGCTCATCCGCTAAATCTACTTCTTTCTCTGTTTCTAATTCAGTAAGTTCTGTCTTCGCCGTTGCCTTTACAACATATGTACCTGGGAAGTATGGCCCCAACTCTTTCGAATTTTTATCACTAGAAAGCTCTGTTTCTTTTTTGTCATTCACATATATTTCTGCATTCTTTGCAGTTGTACTTACGCTCATATAATAAGATTTCATGCTGAACTTATACTTTGGATATAAGAACCACTCTTTTCCCTCTTCTACTATTTCCCCGTCTTTAAATGCAGGTTTATCTTTTGTTAACTTTTGATCTACTGTCTCTTTTTGTAAATAAGATAACAATTGTTTGTTGTAAGAAGGATTCTCTTTTAAATAACGCATGTACGCTTTAATATCCTCTGTCTTAATCTTTAAGCTTGAATCATTTGCTTTCACAAACTCATCAATTGCGTTAATATCTTTCTTTTGGAATGCTTCAATCATTACATTTACTTGCTTTTCTTTTGAAAACTTATATGCTCCAAATTTATATGCCCCAAATAATAAAATAACAATAATAGCTAAACCAATGATTAAAAATACATTTTTCTTACTTTTCACTGGTTTTGTCTCGCTTTGTAATTCTGTATATGAAGCAGCAGTGTTATCAACGATTACTTCTACTTTACTCCCACACTCAGGACAAAAGTTCAAATGGTCTGCAACGTTCTTTTTACATGTTCCACAAAACTTCAACGTGCTCTCCTCCTATTTTTTAGCTAATTTCATTCCAGCAAATGCTGCTACATATGTCACAATCAAGCTAAATAAAGTTAAATATATAAATGAATTTTGCATAGATAATACCGTTCCACTTGTTCCAAATAAACCTGTTACAGTTCCTGAAACATTAATTTGGAACTTAGAAATCATATTCATTACAATCATCATAATTGTGTAAGAACCACTGCATACCGCTAATGTAATATATATATTGGCAGTCGGTAATTTAGCTAACTTTCTTCCCGCTCTAAACATAAAGAACAATGGAATAATAAGCAGTAATAAACCATAATGGAATACGTTATTCACTTTATCAAATTCTGCAAGGCTTTCCTCATTTGCTCCTTTTGAAATCAATATCTCTCTGAGCTCTACGCCATTTACAGAGACGCCTGATATAAATGAAAACGATAGTGTGCTCTCATATGCTTTTGATTTCTTACCAATTCCAGTAAATTCCTTACTAAGTGCTGGACTTGATACTTCTAACGGCGCAAAATGAGCCATACTCCATAATTGAGGTGTTAACTCTAATGCTAATAATGTACTTTCAGATTTTAAAGTTGTTATTTCTTTTAATGGTTCAATACCATCTTCCTTACTTACTAACGCCATAATACAAACCGCTACTGCTGTTACTAAAAGTCCTTTTATCATAGCTGAAACACCGTAATAAACAGACGCTCCATATGGCATTAACTCTTGAAATGCTGCTGCCATATTGTTTTTGCTTGTATGAGCAATAAATCCTAATAAGGTAAATAATGTCCCACATACAAAACCACTCAATAAACTCTTAATCGCTGAATAGCCAACCGTAATCTTACCTGCTTCTGAGAATGGAATTGCAAAAGATTGTGATGCTATAAAACTTATAATGAATAAAAAGACGCCATAAATAATACCAACTGTTGATGCCATAAAAATTTGATCTTTAATCGTTTTCGCAACATGCTGCTTCCCTAACCAAATTCCTGTACCAGCGAAAATAATAAATGGAATGATTAATAGTAATGTAAATGGAGTATGCCAAGATAAAGAAAATATCAATCCACTATCGTCGTTAGCTGTAAAACCAAGTAAATGATAACTTAACATCGTAGAAGTTGCACTCGAATAAAAATTCGGCAACATTTCTAATTCTTTCGCAAATTTGCTAAACATCTCACTTAACATAGAAGCAAATAATAAACTACCAATCCAACCAGCAATTAACATGAGAATACTTGCAACAGCCCCACCAATAAAACCTTTTTGTAAAACGGCTTTATCTGCTTTAAATTCAACTTTAGGAGCACCATCCATTGTAGGCAATTTTACAGATTGTTCTTTTTTCTTCGCAACAAATAAAGAATACCCACACTTTTGACAATATAAATTTTTTTGAGCATTTTCATTGCCACAACCTTTGCAGTATTTTGCAGTATCTTTTTCTAATGTTATTGCATCTATAGCCCCTGCAATCTCCATACTACCTTCATTTGGGCAATAATTTACTTCTTCACCATGTTGTTTTCCACATGTGCGACAATACATTTAATTCACTCCCCACTTTGCTTAATTCCACAAACTGGACAGTAAGTAGAGTTTTTATCGATATGCTCATTACATGAAATACAATTTACCGTTTCACCTTCATTTTCTACTGCTAACATCGGGTTAGGCTTTCCACACGAACCACAAAACTTATCATTTATTGATAAAGGTCCACCACATTCACATGTAGCTTTTTCACCTTGTTGTTTTTGCAATTCAACAATGCGTTTTCTTGCTTGATAAATAGCTACATCAAATTCTTGAACTGGAGCAATCATTTCTTTTAAGCTCGCTTCATTTACTCCATTTCCTCTTAATTGAACGTACACTTGCTGTCCAACCTCTAATAGAACCTCTGCTTTTTTCTGCATTTGCACTTGCATTCCCTTTTTCAATTGAGCAATTTCTTGTGCAACTTGCAACTTCATTTTCCCTTGTTCTATTCCTTCTTGTAACTTATTCATTCCACTACCTAACTTCGTCTGTAAATCTGACAAATTATTTCTCCTCCTATACGTATATATTCATATATAAAATTAACATTTTATATATTACCATGATTTTCAAGTTATGTAATCCAAATTTCATTTTTTCTGTTTTGAGCATTTTTTGTTTATAATGGTAAAGGAAAGAAATATGTGTACGGAGGAATATTATGCTGCAACACTCAATTACGAAAGATGAAATTATGATGATTGCGAATGAGTTCGTTCAAGGACTAGATCCACAGCAAACAGCTGATCAGGAACATGTCGCTACAGCTCGGCACCTATATCGTAGTGGTGTTGTCTACAATGTTGACTTTGATGGTTATACACTATCAGGAACTGTAGATGCGGAAGGCAACGTATATAGCGTTCATATTCCGATTCGTAACGTCGCTGAAAGTTATTGTGATTGCTTCGCACCAACACAATGTGAGCATATGCTTGCTGTATTACTATCTGCAGCGTCTAGTTTCGGGCAAGTAGGAGATGTATTAACTTTATTTAAAAATAATACGAAACCTTCCCTTCCTCCTATTCGAACTGCAAGACAAGTATTGCAATCATCAGCTTTTGAAGAAACCGATTATAAAAGTTGGCAATCGTATTTTGAAAAAGAATATGAATCATTTAAAAAAGAACAAGCTCGGCTTACTTATAAACAAATGTATTTTCTTATGAGTATCTTTACAGATTTCTATACGAAACTTGAGCGGAAAGCTCCGCGTGTCATTGCGATACATGAATTATTCAGGTTACACGCAGCACTTTACTGCTTTCAAAAGTTATTAGAAGAAATTCAGGCATTCGACGCAAACAAAACGTATTCTTATCACCAACCTGTTAATGTCATTCGCCTATTTGTAGACAAAGTGGAATCCATCGTTCGGGACTTACAATCAGAAGCGATTCCTTCAGAGTCTGAAATAATTTTACAAGAAACAGCTCGTCTCGTTCATGAAGTATTCTTCTCTACCGACACTTATACGCAAGAGCGATTTTTCATTTATCGTCACATATGGAGTGAACTTTTAAACAATAAAGAGAAAATACAAGAAGAAGAAAAACGAATCGATACGAAAATCAATCCACTATCCAAAGCGTTAGCGTCTTCCCATCTTCTCTTTTTGAATGACGAAGATCTACTAGCAATGGACTTACTAAAAAAACAGCCTGCTTCTGTTGTGAGTCTATACTTCTATTGGTTAGAAGAACTATTAAGTGCCATGCAGTGGGATCGTGCGAAAAATTGGCTTTCCTTTACGTATAAACAAGTAAAGAAAACAATCCAAGATCACGAAAATACGATTTTCATAAAAGATGTCGTTCGGCTATTTGTAATCATGTATGAAACATATGCAACACATACAAATGAACAAGCTGGTTTCGAAATGATCTTACAAGAACTATTACCGTATAGTTTCACAAACTATGAACAGTACGTACTCGCGAAAAAACAGTATCGCACATGGGCAGAGCTTCATCTCCTATATGGATTTGAAGCAATTGAACTGTTGAAAGAACCACTGAAAGATATTGAAAAAGAAGCGCCAGAAGCGGCACTTCCTCTTTACCATCTTGCTGCTGTAGAAGCAATTGAAGAACGAAATCGCAAATCATATAAACGCGCAGTTCGTTACTTAAAGAAATTACGTACATTATATAAACGATTAAAACGCACCGATGAATGGGATGCTTTCATTATTCACATCGCCAATCTCCATTCACGTCTGCGTGCACTACAAGAGGAATTACGGAAAGGAAAATTAATCGATGATCAATCAAACTGAAGTAACAATTAGGCTCCAGCATGTTAGTCAAGGTTGGTTCCTTTGGGGAGAAGATGACAGCGGTACTCCATTATCCGTAACAAGTTGGAAACGAAATGCATTCACATGGCACTCCACTTCTTTCTACGGTACGTTTCTAAAAGAAGCAACCTTCGAAGGAAAACAAGGTGTTATGCTAACAAACGCACAAGCATTTGAATACATTGCAAACAAACCGATGAATTCATTTGCACATATGCAAATAAACGGACCTATTACAGCCCTTACGAAAGATGCAAATGAATTATGGGATGCCTTTACGAGTGGTAGCTTCGTACCAGATATGAATCATTGGTCCAAACAACCATCTTGGAAAGTTCAAAATACAGCAATTGAAGATGAGACATTAGCATCTCTTTTCTCAGCAGCAGTTAATGAAAGCATATTACAAGATAATCGCTCAAATGACGGCTGGGAAGATGCCAAAAGACTATATGAACATTACGACTTTACGAAAAGACAATTGGAAACAGCACTACATGAAGAAGATTGGCTTCGAAAAATTGGTTATATTGAAGATGATCTTCCGTTTACAATCGGACTAAGACTGCAAGAACCACAAGAAGAATTTGAAATGTGGAAGCTTGAAACAATTGTGACACCAAAGCGCGGGGCGCATCGCATATATGTATATGAAAACATCGATTCCTTACCGAAAAGATGGCACGATTACGAAGAACGGATTACAGAGACACAAGAAGGTTTTAGTAAGCTCATACCGTGGTTAAAAGAAGGAGATACGTTCCGAAATGAGCTCTTTGAAACCGAAGCGTGGAACTTCTTAACAGAAGCAAGCAATGAATTACTTGCAGCCGGCATTACAATTTTACTACCATCATGGTGGCAAAATTTAAAAGCAACAAAACCGAAATTACGTGTCCAGTTGAAGCAAAATACAGCACAAACACAATCGTTCTTCGGTATGAATACGCTCGTTAATTTTGACTGGCGCATTTCGACGAACGGCATTGATTTATCGGAAAGCGAATTTTTCGAACTCGTTGAACAAAACAAACGTCTATTTAATATAAACGGTCAATGGATGCGACTAGATCCAGCCTTTATCGAAGAGGTAAGGAAACTCATGAACCGTGCCGATAAATACGGACTAGAGATGAAAGATGTCCTGCAGCAACATTTATCAAATACGGCTGAAACGGAAATTGTAGAAGATAATAGTCCGTTTACTGATATTGAAATCGAACTAGATGGATATTATGAAGAACTCTTCCAGAAGCTGCTTCATATTGGAGATATTCCAAAAGTAGATGTCCCTACTTCACTAAACGCAACACTTCGTCCGTATCAACAACACGGTATTGAATGGTTATTATATTTACGAAAGCTTGGATTTGGAGCATTGCTAGCTGACGATATGGGACTCGGGAAAAGTATTCAAACAATCTCTTACTTACTATATATAAAAGAAAATAATCTCAAAACAGGCCCTGCATTAATCGTAGCGCCGACATCTGTTCTTGGAAATTGGCAAAAAGAATTTGAGCGTTTCGCACCGAATTTACGTGTTCAATTACATTACGGAAGTAATAGAGATAAGGGCAATTCTTTTGAAGATTCCCTTCAATCAGCAGATGTTGTATTAACATCTTATGCATTGGCTCAACTCGATGAGGAAGAGCTAACTTCATTATGCTGGGATGCTGTTATTTTGGATGAAGCACAAAATATTAAGAACCCACATACGAAACAGTCGAAAGCAGTACGAAACTTGCAAGCAAATCACAAAATCGCTTTAACTGGTACGCCGATGGAAAATCGCCTCGCTGAACTTTGGTCCATTTTCGACTTTATTAATCATGGATATCTCGGAAGCTTAGGGCAATTCCAGCGCCGCTTCGTCACACCGATTGAAAAAGATCGTGATGAAGGAAAAATCCAGCAAGTTCAACGGTTTATCTCACCATTTTTACTGCGCCGAACGAAGAAAGATCAAACAGTCGCATTAAATTTACCAGATAAACAAGAACAAAAAGCTTACTGTCCTCTTACTGGTGAACAAGCTTCCTTATATGAACAACTTGTTCAAGATACACTGCAAAATGTCGAAGGATTAAGCGGAATTGAAAGACGTGGCTTTATATTACTTATGCTGAACAAGCTAAAACAAATTTGTAATCATCCTGCTCTTTATTTAAAAGAAGAAGAGCCACAAAATGTCGTTGAACGCTCCATGAAAACAAAAATATTAATGGAGCTCATCGAAAATATAAAAGATCAAAATGAAAGTTGCCTCATCTTCACTCAATACATCGGCATGGGGAACATGCTAAAACGTGTGCTAGAAGAAAAATTCGGCCAGCGTGTCCTCTTCTTAAACGGTAGTGTACCAAAAAAAGATCGCGACAAGATGATTGAGGAGTTCCAAAACGGAACGTATGACATTTTTATCTTATCCTTAAAAGCTGGCGGAACAGGATTAAACTTAACCGCTGCCAACCATGTCATTCACTACGATCGTTGGTGGAATCCAGCTGTGGAAAATCAAGCAACAGACCGCGCATATCGCATTGGTCAAAAACGATTTGTTCATGTTCACAAACTCATTACAACAGGAACATTAGAAGAAAAAATTGATGAAATGCTAGAAAGAAAACAATCTCTAAACAATGCGGTCATCACAAGCGATAGTTGGATGACTGAACTATCAACAGACGAACTAAAAGAATTACTTGGTGTATAAAGTGAAACTTTAATCAGTGGGGGTTTTGTTCATCCCCCACTGATTATTAGTTGAACCAATCGGGTCTTTACGGGGAGTTTTACTACCCGCAAAAAAAGCGCTAATCTCGAAATGAGATTAGCGCTTTTTTCTATTCCAAAACCAATTACTTATTATAATCCCGGTTAATCCGCCGCACGTATCAAGCAATGAATCTTGCCACATTGGTGTACGGTCCCCCGTATACCATTGATGGATTTCATCAAATGTTGCATAACCTGCAACGAAAAAAAGGGCATATATAAAACATCTTTTCCTCGAATGACCTGATCGATGAAAAGCGTAATAAATCAATGAACCTAGCATAAAGAACACCATAAAATGAGCACCTTTACGAAGGAAAAACTCAATAAATCCGCCTACACCTTTATTCGCAATACTAACAGGGGTTCCTCCACCATAATCGATAGATACCCATGAAAAATGCTCTTTCACAAATTCAACATTTACATATTGTTCAATATCTGAACGCATATCCTGCTTTTTATATGGTTGTGCCGAAGAATAGAAAATCAGCCCCATCCATAGTAATACAGGAATCCAAAATAACCATTTACGATTCATTATCCAGAATTCTCCTCTCTTAATCTTTTAAGGGTACCAAAAAAAAGAAAAAATTTCACGCCAAAACATGACATTTGTACCCTATTTATAAAGTGAAAGACCAACTATGAGAAGTCAAGGGGAGTTTTTTATATAAATAGGGGGTGTTTT